>NZ_CFAHBC010000010.1:0-76849 GCF_983179755.1 Brotaphodocola sp.
TGATTGGTTTTGCATTTTCAGATGCTCGGCCATTCAATGACCGAGTAGTTCACAAAATTAAGAGTTTTTTCATTTTTAAAAGATTGTGCCAAGATGTTGAAAGTGTCTACCGTTGACGCTCAACATCTTGTTTTTCTGTCTGGAAAATCATTCTTTTTATGGGAAGATGGAGGGCAAGGAGCGACTGAAGGAAAAAAGAATCGTTTGATTTTGCAGGGCAGAACGGCTATAATGATAACGAGTTGTCATGTGAGAGCGTGGCAAGGTAAGGGAATCAAAGACAAATGAAAACGTACAAAAGACGTTAATATAGATGAGCGAATTAGAGTTAAAAAATTTGCAGAGAGTCAAGTGAGTACTGGGAATTTTGTGAGACAGAGGGAAATATTTATGAACATTCAAACAGAGCTGGAGGAATTTTCCGTCTATCTGGAAAATGTGAAGAGAGCATCTCAAAATACCATTGTGTCTTATCGCCGGGATTTGCGCCAGATGCAGGAGTATCTGGAGAAGGAGGGGATTTTTGATCTCAGAAAAGTGACGAAGACAAGTTTGAATTCCTATATCCTTTATCTGGAACAGCAGGGAAAGGCGACGGCTACGATCTCGCGTATGCTGGCGTCGATCAAGGCATTTTTTCATTATGAATTTTCAAATAGAAAGATTTCTCAGGACCCGGCGGAGTTTGTCAAAGCGCCGAAGATCGAGAAGAAACCTCCGGTTGTTCTTTCTGTGGAGGAGATAACTCGGTTCTTAAGTCAACCGGACGGAAGCACGCCGAAGACAATTCGAGACCGGGCAATGTTGGAACTCCTCTATGCGACTGGAATTCGAGTTTCTGAGCTGATTGGGCTTTGCATGAAGGATGTCAATATGCAGGTCGGATTTATCGTGTGCCGGGCTGGAGCGCGGGAGCGTATTGTTCCGTTTGGGCGCAAGGCGAGCCAGGCATTGCGCGCTTATCTTGAGCCGGCGAGGGAGAAGCTTTTAGATGGCAAGTCATCTGAGTATTTCTTTGTGAATTGCAGTGGGGGTCAGATGTCGCGACAGGGCTTCTGGAAGATCGTCAAGGGCTATGGAGAGCAGGCGGGAATTGAGGCGGACATTACTCCGCATACTCTGCGTCATTCCTTTGCTGTCCATCTACTCAGCAGTGGAGCAAATGTGCAGGTGGTACAGACGATGCTCGGTCATGCAGATCTTACAACGACATTGGCATATCAGAAGATCGGTCTTAGTAAAGTATAGATAAAACAGTAAGTGTAAGCGTGTGCTTAAAGAGGAATAGAAGTGTCAGAAGAAAGCAGAAAAAAGATGCGTCAAAGACAGCTGGAGAGAAGACGGAGACAGAGACGACGCCGGCGAATAAAAGTAGCAGTGGAACGGCTGGCACTTTTTATTCTTTTGGCAGTGGCGATTCTTTTTATGACAAGTGCGCTCTTAAAAGTGAGAAGGCGGGAAAATCTGCAAGCCTTATCTCTGCCAGACTGGTGTCAGGAAGCCTATCTTCCGGTCAATCCGTATTCGAGACCGGGGACAGAGCGCACAAAGGTCAAAAACATTGTGGTGCATTATGTTGCAAATCCGGGGACGACGGCACGGGAAAACCGAAATTATTTTGCGGGGATGGCAGACGCACCGGAGTCAGAGCGCAGATCAGTGAGCAGTCATTTTATTATCGGACTTGAGGGGGAGATTCTGTGCTGTGTTCCGGTTCAGGAAGTGGCCTATGCAAATTATCCAAGAAATGAAGATACGATCTCGATTGAATGTTGTCACCCGGATAATTCCGGAAAGTTTACGCAGGAGACACAAAAATCACTTGTCAAATTGGTCTCGTGGCTGTGTGGCTCGTTGGATTTGAAGGCTTCAGATGTGATTCGTCACTATGATGTCAGCGGAAAGAATTGCCCGAAATATTACGTGGAGCATGAGGATGCCTGGACAACATTAAAAAGCGAGATTGCAGATCAGATCAGGTAAGAAGCTACAAGAATAATAAGTAAATCAATCCAATCAAGTGAGTCAGATCAATGGATTTCGAGTGATAAGATACGAAATAAATGGATACGTACAAAGGTTGATTGATAAAAGAGAGGAATTCAGACTGAATGGGAAAATCATTGTACATAGCCGAGAAGCCGAGTGTGGCACAGCAGTTTGCGACGGCACTCAAGATCTCGGGAAAGCGGGCAGATGGCTATATCGAGTCGGATACAGCGATCGTGACTTGGTGTGTCGGACATTTAGTGACGATGAGTTATCCGGAGGCCTATGATCCGAAATTTAAACGTTGGAGTCTGGAAACTCTGCCGTTTTTGCCAAAAGAGTTCAAGTATGAGGTTATCGGCGGTGTTGCAAAGCAGTTTCAGATTGTCTCTGGTCTTTTGAAGCGGGCAGATGTCGAGACGATTTATATTTGTACCGACTCCGGACGTGAGGGAGAGTATATTTACCGGCTTGTAGATCAGATGGCGGGAGTCAGCAAAGAAAAGAAGAGAAAACGTGTCTGGATCGACTCGCAGACGGAGGAGGAGATTCTTCGAGGAATCCGTGAGGCAAAGGACTGGTCAGAATATGACAATCTCGCCTCCTCCGCCTACTTGCGTGCGAAGGAAGATTATCTGATGGGAATCAATTTTTCTCGTCTCTTGACACTCAAGTACGGTCCGGGGATTTCCTCGTATCTGAGGACGAATCGAACCGTTCTCTCGGTTGGGCGAGTGATGACCTGTGTTCTTGGAATGGTTGTGCGACGGGAGCGGGAGATTCGAGAATTTGTGAAGACACCGTTTTACCGCGTGGTTGGCAGATTTTCGAGTCAGGAGATGGAGTTTGATGCAGAGTGGCGCGCGGTCGAGGGATCAAAGTATTTCCAGTCCCCGTATCTCTACAAGGAAAATGGATTTAAGGAGCGCCGTCATGCCGAGGAGTTGATTCACCTGCTTCAGGGGCAGTCAGCCTCTACCTCTGCAAATTTGCAGATGCAAAAACAGGGAGAGCCGGGAGATTCAGACGGTAGAGAAAACGGAACTGGAATCCAGGCACATCTCGTCAAAATTGAAAAGAAGAAGGAGACGAAGAATCCTCCGCTTCTCTACAACCTTGCGGAGCTTCAGAACGATTGTTCCAAGATGTTTAAGATCAGTCCGGATGAGACGCTCAAGATTGTACAGGAACTTTATGAGAAAAAGCTCGTCACCTATCCGAGAACGGATGCCCGCGTGCTCTCCACAGCGGTTGCAAAGGAGATTCACCGTAATATCGGCGGACTTCGCAATTTTGCCCCGGTCAAGGAATTTGCATCTTATGTGCTTGATGCGGGAAACTACAAGTCGATCGCAAAGACACGTTATGTCAACGACAAGCAGATCACCGACCACTATGCGATTGTTCCGACCGGACAGGGATTTGGGGCGATTCGCAGTATCTCTCCGCTTGCGATGAAGGTGTATGAGGTGATTGCGAGACGTTTTTTAAGCGTTTTTTATCCGCCCGCTGTTTATCAGAAATATGCGCTGGAGCTTGTGATCGGAGCAGAGCATTTCTTTGCGAATTTCAAGGTGCTCACGGAAGCGGGATACCTGAATGTCGCAGATGTGGCGCGAATGAAGAAACGCACAGACGATGGAAGTTCCAGAGAGACGGCTTCTCAGGAGGTATCTGGAAGCGGGGACGAGAAGGACGAGTCAGAGGTTAACCAGAAGGATCTGGAAAATCCGGCATTTGTCGCAATGCTTGCGTCCCTCAAAAAAGGAATGCAGTTTCCGGTCAAGGGGCTTGCGATCCGGGAGGGCGAGACTTCCCCGCCTAAGCGATATTCATCTGGATCAATGATTCTTGCGATGGAAAATGCTGGTCAGCTGATCGAGGATGAGGAGCTTCGCGCTCAGATCCGAGGAAGCGGAATCGGGACGAGTGCGACCCGCGCAGAGATTTTAAAGAAACTAGTGAACATCGAGTATCTTGCCCTGAACGGAAAGACGCAGATCATCACACCGACACTTCTCGGTGAACTGGTCTTCGAGGTCGTCCACGCATCGATCCGTCAGCTCTTAAATCCGGAGTTGACGGCGAGCTGGGAGAAGGGGCTGACCTATGTCGCAGAGGGAACAATCACGTCAGAGGAGTACATGGAAAAATTGGCGCGCTTTGTTGCCGGAAGAACCTACGGTGTCCTGCAACTTCAGAACAGCTGGCAGCTGCGCGGAAACTTTGAGGCAGTCGGCGCGATTTACCAGAAAGACCAAAAGGCAAAGAGCCGTGCGGATCGTGACGGGACAGGTCGCACCGAAGGTAGTGCGAAAAGCAAAAAGAAACAAGAAAAGGAGTAAAGAAGATTATGAAGAAAGAAGAAATGAAGACAGCAGAACTTTATACACTTGAGCATACGATGGCAAAATCCCTGCTTGAGCAGTTTGAGTATCCGTGGCAGGCACTTGAGCACATCGGAGAGTTTGTGGAGAACCTTGGAAAAACGCTCTCCGAGGAGGAATATGACAATCCGGTTCCGGGTGTCTGGATTCACCGCACCGCAAAGGTCGCCCCGACCGCAGGCATCATGGGACCGGTTGTAATCGGACCGGGAGCAGAGATTCGTCACTGTGCATTTATCCGCGGAAAAGTCCTGATCGGCGCAAACAGTGTTGTCGGAAATTCCTCAGAGTTAAAGAATTCGATCCTGTTTGACAACGTACAGGTTCCGCATTACAATTATGTGGGAGATTCGATTCTTGGATACAAGTCCCACATGGGTGCAGGTTCGATCACTTCAAATGTAAAGTCTGACAAGGAGCTTGTCAAGATCCACGCAGAGGATGAGGAGATCGAGACCGGACGCAAGAAGGTCGGTGCAATGATCGGAGATTGTGTTGAGGTCGGCTGTGGTTCCGTGCTGAATCCGGGTACGGTGATCGGAAAGAACAGTAACATCTACCCTCTCTCTAGTGTTCGCGGTGGCGTGGATGCAAATTCCATTTACAAGAGACAGGGTGAGATTGCAGAGAAGCATAATGATTAAAAACGCGCCAGGATGTATATGCATTGGTTGAATGATGTGCCAGGTTTTTATAAATGTTGACAGGAGCATATTGTATGATGCCCGTATAGGTGCTGGTATTGTATAGGTGTCGGAAACAAGAAGGTCAGGAAAACCCGCTACGTTCGCATTCGGAGCGAGTTTTCCTGACCTTACTTGTTGGAGACACCCTGTAAAAAAGTATTTATAAAAAGTACTTATAACAGAGAAACAGAGAAGTCTCAATTATTTTATTATTTGTGCGCGATACCGTGCATCTCACTTCGTGCCGAAGATTCTGTCGCCTGCATCTCCAAGACCCGGGCAGATGTAGGCATTCTCATTCAGGCAACGATCAAGATGTCCAACATAGATCTGGATGTCCGGATGAGCCTCATGGAGACGCTTGAGTCCTTCCGGAGCAGCGATGATCGACATGAACTTGATGTTCTTTCCGCCATGCTGTTTGATAAAGTTGACAGCCTCGACGCCAGAACCGCCGGTAGCAAGCATCGGATCGGTCACAACGATGGTACGCTGTTCGATCGGGTCCGGAAGTTTGCAGTAGTATTCGTGAGGCTCATGAGTCTCCTCATCACGGTACAGTCCGATATGACCAACTTTTGCACTCGGAACGAGGGCGAGAATACCATTGACCATGCCAAGTCCTGCGCGCAGGATCGGAACAATAGCGAGCTTCTTGCCGGCGATCATCGGGGTCATACAGGTCTCGATCGGTGTCTCAACCTCAACATCCTCGAGCGGAAGATCACGCAGAGCTTCATAGCCCATCAACATTGCGATCTCCTCGATCAGGGAGCGGAATTCGTTGGTTCCGGTGTTCTTATTTCTCAGAATTGAAATCTTGTGCTGAATCAGCGGATGATCAAAAATGGTAACATTTTCCATAAATCAAAGTTCCTTTCTCGATACAGTATTGTAAAACTAACCAAATTTTATCAAATTTAAGGACAAAGATCAAGAGTCATGCCAAGGTTTTGAAAGTCTCTTTTATAAGAGCCTTTTATTTATCTTCCGGGGTGTAGACCACCGTCACATAATCTCCAAGCTCATGGGTGACAGGAAGCATGATATAGATCTCTCCGTTTGACTCATAACTGAAACATCCCGGGAATCCATTCGTTCCGCCGAAATCCGCATTTGCAAGCAGGGCTACATTCTGTTCGCGGTCGGTATTTTTGAGAAACTCAAGAATAGCTGGCTGATCTGCCTGGTTGACACCGGAGAGCACAACCCCATCGGACATCACATAATCTGCAAGTTGAACCGGATCTGCATAATCACTCAGGCGAACATCGGAGATTTCGGTCAGATCAACGGTGTTTGTGAGAAAAAGATTTGAGGGATACGACGCCTGATTCGGATAGCAGTATCCGCGGTAGATCACGGTGAGCCGGCTCTGGTCAGCAGAGACGACTTTGCAGGTCAGCTCGAGTGTATCCTTTGCCTCATTGATTCCCCATCCGCCGAGAATGGAGAGAGCATTATTCTTTAATAATTCATTTGCAGAGGCGGTACGGTCATCATCGTTTAAGTCCTGAATCACCGGATATTGGATGAAGATTTTGTTGTTCATGTAAGTCTCCATCATCACATGGATTCCCTTTTTGGTAGAAGAAGCGTCCGCAGTCGTTTCCGCAGTGTCGAGCGTCAGACTGTCCGCAGAATCTACGCTTTCCGGGGCTGAGGCTGACTGAACCGTCTCAGTGGGGACTGAGCGGGCACCGGAGAGATCAATGACCTCCTGCTGACGCTTGCAGGCAGAGCTGAGAAGAGCGACAGAAAGGATTGTGAATGCACAGGCAGATCGCCGGATGCATTTCCATGTTTTTTTATGTGTAATCATACAGAAAAGTCCTCCCAATGAGTATAATCATACATTTGATGTATTCAATATATTTATGCAACCTATTATAATCGATAATCGAGCAAAAAGAAAGAGCCAACAGAATCATCGAGAGATAATTCTGCTGGCCCTTGCCCCTGCCAAGGAATGCCGGCAGCCGGACTCGAACCGGCACGAGGTCGCCCTCGTCAGATTTTGAGTCTGATGCGTCTGCCATTCCGCCACGCCGGCTTACTTACGCAACAAAAGAATTATAGCATAAGTGCCGAGCGTTTGCAAGCAATTTTTTCAAAAATTGGAATTTGAAATTTGATTTCAAACAACCGCTTCTCTTAGAACAGCTTCTCAAAGCGCTTCATTGCCTCGATCGTGTTCTCGTGGTTGTTAAACGAGGTTAAGCGGAAGTAGTTTTTGCCGTTCTCACCGAAACCAGCACCCGGAGTTCCGACAACCTGAGCATTGTTTAACAGGTAGTCAAAGAATTCCCAGGACTCCATTCCATCCGGGCACTCAAACCAGATGTAAGGCGAGTGAACACCGCCAAAGAAACGGATGTTTTTCTTCTTTAAGGTCTCAGCGATGATTCTTGCATTTTCCTGATAATAATGAATGTTCTCCTGGCACTGTTTCATGCCTTCCTCAGAGAAGACCGCAGAAGCACCCTTCTGGATGATGTAGGAAGTACCGTTGAACTTTGTGCACTGACGACGGTTCCACATTGCATGCAGAGACATTTCCTTACCGTTGGAAGCGGTGAAGACAAGCTCCCTCGGAACGACGGTGTATCCGCAGCGGGTTCCGGTAAAACCGGCGGTCTTGGAGAGGGAGCAGAACTCAATCGCACACTTCTTTGCACCCTCGATCGTGTAGATACTGCGTGGAAGTTCTGGATCGCTGACGAAAGCCTCGTAAGCGGAGTCAAACAGGATGACTGCATCATTTGCGAGCGCGTAGTCCACCCACTCCTTGAGCTGAGCCTTGTTATAGACAGCACCAGTCGGGTTGTTCGGGGAGCACAGGTAAATAATATCCGCATGAACAGACGGATCAGGCATCGGAAGGAAATCGTTTTCCGCATTTCCGGAGATATAGGTGACGTGCTTTCCGCCCATAAGGTTGGAATCCACATAAACCGGGTAAACCGGGTCCGGAATCAGAATCACATTGTCGTTGGAAAACAGCTCAGAGATGTTTCCGGTATCGCTCTTTGCACCGTCGGAGATGAAAATATCGGCTGGTTCAACCTCCGCACCGTTTCTTGCATAGTATTCAGAAATTGCCTTGCGCAGAAATTCATATCCCTGTTCCGGACCATATCCCTTGAAGGTCTCGGCGCTTGCCATTGCATCAACACCCTCGTGAAGTCCCTCGATGGCAAGGCTTCCGAGTGGAAGGGTAACATCTCCGATTCCGAGACGGATGATGTTTGCATCCGGATGTGCCTCCGAGTAAGCGGAAACACGATGTGCAATTTCGGAGAAAAGATAGCTTTCTTTTAAATCCTGATAATGTTCATTCAGCTTTGGCATAAAAAATCCCCTCTTCCTGTAAGTATGAACGCTCAAAGTCTCTCTTTCAAAAAAACAGGCATAAAGAGATTCTGGGAGCACATGAATTAAAAAAATACAAACACACTCTAGCAGAGATTAAAAATCAAGTCAAGAATAAGAAAATCAAAAAAAACACAGAGAAATGATAAAATAGGGTAGATTCGAGGACGGAATCAGTGGTATGATGGGGGCACATAAAAAAATAAGGTGGTGACAGGGATGACATGCCGGGAGGCGGAAAAACTGATTATGCCATTTATTGATATGAAGCTGGAGGAGGAAGAGCTGGAAGCGTTTCTGACTCATGTGAGCACCTGTCCGGAGTGCCGGGAGGAACTGGAAATCTATTATACGGTATCGTTAGGACTGCGCCAGCTTGATTCGGGTGCAGGCGGATATGACATTGCGGGAGCCTTGGAGGAAAGCCTTGAAGATGCGTGGATTAAGGTTCGCACAGCCCGTCTGCGAAAAGTGATTTGCTATGCGGTCAATACGCTCTGTGTGGCAGGGGTTCTGACACTTCTGGTGATGCAATTTCGCATCTGGGCAGAGACAGGAATTCTCTGATGGCACAGAAATAAAATGGGTTAAAAGAGCGGACTAGAAAGGAAAGAGGAAAGACTTTTTCGTCTGTCTTTGGGAAAAGGTACGCTCTTAATGCACTCAGAGGAAATAAAAACTGGCGATAAAAAACAGCCAAACTCAGACAAAAAAACGATCAGACTTTAGAAAATTAGGAATTTTTGAGATAAAGGAGAACAAGGTGGAAAAACTCGTACTGATTGATGGACACAGCATTTTAAACCGTGCATTTTACGGAGTTCCGGAGCTTACAAACTCGGAGGGACTTCACACGAATGCGGTTTACGGCTTTTTAAATATCATGTTTAAAATTCTCGAGGAGGAGCAGGCAGATCATCTTGCAGTTGCCTTTGATTTGAGTGCACCGACGTTTCGCCATGAAAAATATCCGGATTACAAGGGAACGAGAAAGCCGATGCCGGAGGAACTCAGGGAGCAGGTTCCTCTTATGAAGGAAGTGTTGACTTCGATGGGAATCCCGATCCTGAGTCTTGCAGGCTATGAGGCGGATGATATTCTCGGAACAGTTGCAAAGCGCAGTCAGGCAGATGGGATCGAGGTCTCCGTCGTTTCGGGTGACCGGGATCTCTTACAGCTTGCGGATACGCACATCAAGATCCGGATTCCGAAGACAAGCCGGGGAAAGACCGAGATCCATGACTATTATCCGGAGAATGTAAAGCGCGAGTATCAGGTAACACCGACCGAGTTCATCGATGTGAAGGCGCTGATGGGGGATTCCTCCGACAACATTCCGGGCGTTCCGTCAATCGGAGAGAAGACGGCGACGAACCTGATTGTCACTTACGGAAGTATTGAGAATGTCCGGGATCACTTGGAGGAGGTGCGCCCGCCCCGCGCACAGAAGGCACTTACGGAGCACTATGATCTTGCAGAGATGAGCAAGGATCTCGCGACGATTCGTCTTGACTGTCCGGTTGATTTTGTCTATGACGATGCACGGATTGAGAACCTTTATACTCAGGAAGCCTATCATTATATGAAACGCCTGGAGTTTAAGTCGATTCTTGCGCGGTTTGACGCTGTGCAGATCGGGGCTGAGGAGAATCAGATCGAGGAGAAATTCTGGACGATCGAAGATTTTGCCGGGGCAGAGACAATCTTTGAGAAGGCAGAGCAGGCGAGGACGATCGGATTTGAATTGATTCTCGATCAGAAGAAGGCGGTTGTCGGTCTCGCACTCTGTTTCGGGGAGGATGAGATCTATGCGATTCGGGCGGAGGGATTTCTGACCGGAGCCTACCTCGCAGATAAGATGAAGTCATTGATTGAAAAGCGCAAAGAGCCGGATTCTGTTGCCACGATCGGACTTAAGGATCAGCTCAAGGTCATGGATCTTGAGGAGACAAATGTCGTCTTTGACACGGCGATTGCGGGCTATCTCTTAAATCCGCTCAAGGATACTTACGAATACGATGATTTGGCGAGAGATTATCTCGGAATGACCGTTCCGTCAAGAGCGGATCTGCTCGGGAAAAAGAGTGCGGGATCAGCGATGTGTGCGGGGGACGAGAAGGGATGCACCTGCGCCTGCTACATGGGATATATTGCGTGGAAGTCGATGCCGAAACTTCTTGAAAATCTTCAGAATACCGGAATGGAAAAGCTGTTCCATGAAGTAGAAATGCCTCTAATTTTCAGTCTCGATCACATGGAGAAGGCGGGAGTGCGCGTCGACCGTGCTCAGCTTGAGGCATACGGCGACAGACTGAAAGAGAAGATTGCAAAGCTCGAGCAGGAAATCTATGCGTCTGCGGGTGAGACGTTCAACATCAATTCTCCGAAACAGCTTGGAGAGATTCTGTTTGAGCGCATGGAGCTTCCTCACGGAAAGAAGACAAAGACCGGATATTCGACGGCAGCGGATGTTCTTGAAAAGCTCGCACCGGAGTATCCGATCGTGCGGATGATTCTCGATTACCGTCAGCTCACAAAGCTCAACTCGACGTATGCGGAGGGACTTGCCGGATTCATTCAGGAGGATGGAAGAATTCATGGAACCTTCAACCAGACGATCACGGCGACGGGACGAATCAGCAGTACCGAGCCGAACCTTCAGAATATTCCGGTGCGGATGGAGCTTGGACGGGAGATCCGCAAAGTCTTTGTGCCGGAGGACGGGGCAGTCTTTGTGGATGCCGATTACTCCCAGATTGAGCTTCGTATTCTCGCTCACATGTCGAAGGATGACCGTCTGATTGAGGCATATCGGGAGGCACAGGACATTCACGCGATTACGGCATCGCAGGTCTTCCACACTCCGCTTGAGGAGGTGACCCCGCTTCAGCGTCGAAACGCGAAGGCAGTAAACTTTGGAATCGTCTACGGAATCAGCGCGTTCGGCTTGAGTGAGGATTTGAGCATCAGCCGAAAGGAGGCGCTTGCCTATATCAACAAGTATTTTGAGACGTATCCGGGTGTAAAGACGTTTCTTGACGATCTCGTCAAGGAGGGAAAGGAGCAGGGATATGTGACAACACTCTTTGGCAGACGTCGTCCGATTCCGGAGCTCAAGTCATCGAATTTCATGCAGAGAGCGTTTGGTGAGCGAGTGGCGATGAACTCTCCGATTCAGGGAACGGCAGCGGACATCATGAAGATTGCAATGATTGCGGTTGATCGGGAACTTCGGGCGAGAAAGTTGAGATCCCGGATTGTGCTTCAGGTGCACGATGAACTTCTTGTCGAGACGTTTGTGGATGAGCAGGAGGAAGTGACAGCACTTCTCGAGGAAAAGATGCGTCATGCTGTGGAACTCTCCGTTTCACTCGAAGTCGAGGCGCATGCGGGCGCAACCTGGTTCGATGCAAAATAAAATAATCTGGGAGCAAAATAAAATCAGGGAGAGTGACTTCCATTTTTGGACTTGTATTTTTCTTTGCAGATGTGATATAGTAGGAGAAATTTTAAATTTGGGAAATCGCGAAAATTTTGAAAATTGCGGGAGTGAGTGACAAACAATGAGAGATGACCAGATAACGTTTCGTCTGGCTCAGGAGACAGACATGGTCCGGGTCAAGGAACTGATGGACCGCGTAAAACAAAATATGGAGCATCCGGACTGGTATATCACGGATGAATTGCCATGGCTTCTGCGCCATGTGTCGGCGGAGGGATTTA
The DNA here is from genome assembly GCF_983179755.1 of Brotaphodocola sp. Classification (NCBI taxonomy): domain Bacteria; kingdom Bacillati; phylum Bacillota; class Clostridia; order Lachnospirales; family Lachnospiraceae; genus Brotaphodocola; species Brotaphodocola sp. The sequence goes on from NZ_CFAHBC010000010.1 coordinate 12,158, forward strand.
CGGTTCTTGCGGAAGTAAAGTCGGAGGACAGTGGAGAATCCGAGAATGGACAGCCAAGGCTTGTTGCTTTCTTCACCGTGGATCTTCCGGGAGTCCGGGAGCTTTCTGGCGGGATTCAAAATCCGGATCAGGAAGTGAATCTCGGAATCGATGCCGGGTTTGATGCGGAAAAACGTCTTCTTGTCGCCCATTTAGATTCAGTTGCAGTTGATCCGGAATTTCGAGGTCACCATTTGCAGGGGAGACTTGTCGAGAAAGCGGAGCGGGAGCTTTCCGGGCGGATACAGAAGTTTTGGATGTGTACGGTTCATCCGGACAATCACGCGAGTCTTTACTCGATGCAGAGACACGGTTACCGCATCATTGCGACGAAAGAAAAATATGGGGGCACACTCCGCCACATTCTTTTAAAAGAAAAAAATAGTGTAGGAACTGAATCAGCAGAAGAAAAAGAAAAGAGTGAAACGGTCACAGATCCAATTCAGAAAAAGCGACCTGCGGTGCTTGTGAGTGCCTGCCTGCTTGGTTCTAACTGCCGTTATAACGAAAAAGGAGTTCTCGATGAGAATGTCCGGTCACTTATGGAAGTCGCAGATTTGATTCCGATCTGTCCGGAGATCTATGGCGGTCTTTCGACTCCGAGAGTGCCGTCCGAGCGGGTCGGGGATCTGGTGAAAACGAAAGCCGGGTCGGATGTGACACCACAGTATCAGAAAGGTGCCAGAGAGGCATGGAAACTTGCCGAGCTGTTTTCCTGCACCTGCGCCGTGCTAAAAGAGAGAAGCCCTTCCTGTGGTCACGGTCAGATTTATGATGGCACATACAGCGGAAAACTGACAGCGGGAAACGGAGTGACCGCGGAACTGTTGCTGGCACACGGCATTCCGGTCTTTGGAGAATCCGAGACAGAAGAGTGCCTGATATACTTAAAAAATCGGGGCTAGATGAAGAGTGATTTCCGGGCTGTGCAGATAGGAAGAAATGAGAAGGCAGGAACTGTGACATTCAAAAAAAAGTGCGGAAATGAAAAATTTTATGGATGAGCGCACAGATTTATGATATGATACAGAATGATAACGATTCAGCAGAAGGAAATCGTTGCCAAAAACAAACGTTCAGAGAACCCATTCAGAAGAGGGCGCGCACACAGAGGCGCAACTGATGAATGCAGATAAAAGTAAGAAAAGTGAGGAATTTATTGATATGAAGAATGAGTCCGCAGAGACAATCAAGAATCAGAGACTGGTAGATGCGATGCAGGAAGTGCTGAAGGATGACAATGCTTACACGCGCGGAAAGATGGCAGCAGCTCTGATGGAGTCGAGACTGCTTTCTCCGATTCAGCGTCAGACGATTCTGACTGAGAAAGATGGTCCGTCCGTTCGAGTTCGTTTTGAGTCTATTCAGAACGATAAGGGCGAGAAGTACTACATGGGATTTACCGATCTCGATGAGTATGAGAAATGGAACGAGGATGACCGTCACAATCAGGCACTGATCATGACGATGGAAGATTTCGGAAATATTCTGATCCGCAACTTAAATGATCTGCGCGGATTTGTCATCAACCCGTATGGAGAGAATATCAGCATTTCCAAGGATCTGCTCTTATCTCTGCTCAAACAGCGTGAGGCAAAGAGAAACGCACACAAGGCAAACTAAAATTTATTCAAAAATAGAATGGATTTACGGAGAAAAGAGGAAGAGGCAGTCATGATCATCGGAATGACCGGCGGAATCGGAGCCGGAAAGAGCAGAGTTCTCCAGATTTTGAAGGACAAGTATAAGGCCTTTGTGATTGAGGCAGACCAGGTCGCAAAAGACTTGGAACAGCCGGGGCAGGAAGGTCTGAACGGTCTGGTGAAAATCTTTGGAGATAAGATTTTGTCTTCGGATGGAACGCTGAATAAAGACCTTTTTTCTAAATTGATTTTTGGAAATCCGGATGCACTCAAAAAAGTGAATGCGCTGATTCATCCGCTCGTCTGGGCGCGTATTCGTCAGATGAGCAGGGAGAGCAGTGCAGATCTCATTGTTGTGGAGGCGGCTTTGTTTGACGAGAACAGTCGACGTGTCTGCGATTTTCTTGTCTGCGTGGACACCGATCCACAGATTCGGATGGAACGTCTGATGAAGAATCGCGGATATTCGAGAGAGAAATGTCTCGAGATCATGGCGAAGCAGCAGGATCGCGAATCGTTTGTGCGGTTGTCCGACTATGTGATTCACAATGACGGAACACCTGAGGAGGTGGAGCAGGAGATCGCAAGAATGATGGAGACGATTTCCGGCTCTGATCCCACTCTCAATGGACAGGATGAGAAAATCAGGCAGGAAGGTGCACAATGAGATTAGCGAGTATAGCCAGTGGCAGTAGCGGAAATTGCGTCTATGTCGGTTCTGAGAAGACGCACATTCTCGTCGATGCCGGAATCAGCAATAAACGAATTGAGCAGGGACTCAATGAAATGGGGATTAAGAGCAGTGAGCTTGCAGGCGTGGTGATCACGCACGAACATTCCGACCACGTGAAGGGGCTTGGGGTGCTTGCAAGGCGATGTCATATCCCGATTTACGCGACACAGGGGACTCTCGATGAGATTTCCCAGATGAAAAATCTCGGGGAGTACCCGAAAGAGCTTTTAAAACCGGTCAAACCGGATGTTGCTTTTACTGTGGGAGATCTCACGATCGACCCATTTTCTATAGATCACGACGCGGCGGATCCGGTTGCTTATCGGGTCAGTCATGACGGAAAGTCTGTTGCGGTGGCGACTGACATGGGACATTTTGATTCCTATGTGGCAGATCATCTCAAGGGGCTGGATGCGGTTTTGCTGGAAGCCAACCATGATATCCGCATGTTGGAGACAGGTCCGTATCCGTATTATCTGAAACGCAGAATTCTGGGGGACCGCGGTCATCTGTCAAATGAGACTGCGGGACGGCTGCTCAGCCTGATTCTTCATGATAATCTGAAGCAGGTGTTGCTTGGCCATTTAAGCAGGGAGAATAATTATGAGGCGCTCGCCTATGAGACTGTGTGCATGGAGATCAATGAGGGGGATACGCCTTATCGGGCGGATGATTTTTCCATTGCCGTAGCAGGGCGGGACAGTCTGTCACCGGTTGTTGAATTATAAGAACTATTATAGTTTATAAGGATTATGATAGAATAGGGATAAGCCGGACAACCTGTTTTATTAAACTATTTATTAGTCTGTTTTTATTGTGACAGATTGTATGCAAAATGCACGTTCAGACACACTCTGGAAAATGCTGAGGTATGCAGAAGAGACTGAAAAATCAGCTCTTTTTGTCATAGAAGAAATAAGAAATATCATTACAGTTTATGCGTTGCACAAACTGTAACGGATTTTGCCGATGCTTCGCAATTTTAAATCGGCAAAATCAGCTCCACTACTGTATCATACGGAATTTTCAGTTCAGAAAATTCCTGATTGTATGCAGTAACATATTACTCATTTCATCATTTCAGAAAGGCGGAAGAGGAACATGGACAAGATTATCATTACCGTAGTAGGAAAGGACACCGTAGGAATCATCGCAAAAGTCTGCACATATCTGGCAGAGAAGAAAGTGAACATTCTGGATATTTCCCAGACAATTGTTCAGGAGTATTTCAACATGATGATGATCGCTGATATGGAGCATGCAGATGCTTCATTTGCTCAGATTTCTGAGGAGCTTGAGAAGCTCGGAGAAGAGATCGGCGTGAGAATCAAGTGCCAGAGAGAAGAGATCTTTACCAAGATGCATCGTATCTGATCCTGAATATCTAATATTAAATATCTGCTCCTATTTGTATGGGATTGATTGTATGAAATAACAAATGCAGAAATTACAGATTATCAATTACAGATGAGATTTTTCTGAATGAACAAGAGAAAAGATGAAAGATGACTGAGGTGAATAGCGATGTTGAATATGTTTGAAGTTATTGAGACAAATAACATGATCGAGCACGAGAAACTCGATGTGCGCACGATCACGATGGGAATCAGCCTTCTTGACTGCTGTGATGCAAATCTGGATGAGCTGAACCGCAAGATCTATGAGAAAATCACTTCCTATGCGAAAGATCTGGTAAAGACCGGTGAGGAGATCGCAAGAGACTTCGGTGTTCCGATTGTCAACAAGAGAATCTCCGTAACTCCGATTGCGCTTGTCGGCGGATGTGCCTGCAAGACTCCGGAAGATTTCGTAACGATTGCGAAGACACTTGACCGTGTGGCAAAAGAGGTTGGCGTTAACTTCATCGGCGGATATTCCGCTCTTGTGAGCAAGGGAATGACGACGGCGGAGGAAAATCTGATTCGCTCAATTCCACAGGCACTTGCACAGACGGAGCGTGTGTGCAGTTCCGTCAATGTCGGCTCCACAAAGACGGGTCTGAACATGGATGCTGTCAATCTGATGGGGCAGATCGTGCGCGAGACGGCAGAGGCAACAAAGGAGAATGATTCTCTCGGATGTGCGAAACTCGTGGTATTTTGCAATGCACCGGATGATAACCCCTTCATGGCAGGTGCATTTCACGGCGTGACTGAGGCAGATGCGATCATCAATGTCGGTGTCAGCGGACCTGGTGTGGTAAAGGTAGCGCTTGAGAAGGCAAGAGGTGCAAACTTTGAGGTTCTGTGCGAGACGATCAAGAAGACGGCATTCAAGATCACCCGTGTAGGTCAGCTCGTCGCTCAGGAGGCATCGAAACGTCTCGGTGTTCCATTTGGAATCATTGATCTTTCTCTTGCTCCGACTCCGGCAGTTGGCGACAGTGTCGCTGAGATTCTTGAGGAGATCGGCTTAGAGCGTGTCGGCGCACCGGGAACGACGGCAGCGCTTGCAATGCTCAACGATCAGGTCAAGAAGGGCGGTGTCATGGCCTCCTCTTACGTCGGCGGACTCAGCGGTGCGTTCATTCCGGTCAGCGAGGATCAGGGAATGATCGATGCAGTTTCTCTCGGCGCTCTGACAATCGAGAAACTTGAGGCGATGACCTGTGTCTGCTCCGTTGGACTTGATATGATTGCAATTCCGGGAGATACACCGGCAACAACGATTTCCGGTATCATCGCGGATGAGGCGGCAATCGGAATGATCAACCAGAAGACGACTGCGGTGCGTGTGATTCCGGTTATCGGAAAGAGTGTGGGCGATACCGTAGAGTTTGGCGGACTGCTCGGATATGCGCCGGTTATGCCAGTGAATCGCTATTCCTGCGAGAAGTTTGTGACTCGTGGCGGACGAATCCCGGCACCGATTCACAGCTTTAAGAACTAATTGCGTTTTGGAGAAATGAATATGGAAGAGACTACAAAAAAAAAATCCGGGATAGAACCGGAATCGGTGGAGAAGATCCGCTCGCTGGCAGAGGAATTTGCCAATGAGTATTTAAAACATATTGTAGTCAGCAATCCGGTGAACCGGGAGGGTGTGCAGAAAGTGCGCATCCGCCCGGTTCTTTTAAAGGGAGAGCTGACGATGCAGGCGGAAGAATTGATTGGAACGCAGGCATTTCACAAAAATCTGAAGCCGGAGGAGCTTGCCGAGTATCTGATCGGGCTTTTTTCTGGTGTGCTCAAGCAGGCGCAGGTAAGTTCTGCACTTGGTGAAGCAACCGTACTTGTGAGCAAGAGTGGGACAGTGACTGTAAAGATCCGCCGAAAGAATGGCGCAAAGCAGGCATATGCACAGATTCAGCCGAACTCATCAGGCAATGCAAACTTGTCAAAACAGAGGAATCCTTTAAATGCCGTTCTTGATCACAACCGTAAGAAGCGTTATCTGCTTCCGGAGGGAGTGCCGGTTCCATTTCTCGTTGATCTTGGTGTTATGACGGAGCAGGGAGCGATTGTCAAGAGTCGTTATGACAAGTTCCGCCAGATTAATCGTTTCCTGGAATTTATTGAGGATATTCTTCCGGAGCTTTCAAAAGAGCGGGAGAATACGATCATTGATTTCGGATGTGGAAAATCGTATCTGACGTTTGCGATGTATTATTATCTTCATGAGGTGCAGGGCTATCCGATCCGCGTGATTGGTCTTGATTTAAAGAAAACAGTTATTGAGCATTGCAATCAGCTTGCGCAACGCTATGGATATGAGAAGCTCAAGTTTCTCTGTGGCGACATCGCATCTTATGAGGGAGTCAACCAGGTCGATATGGTAGTAACTCTGCATGCGTGTGATACGGCAACAGATTTTGCACTCGCAAAGGCAGTGCGCTGGGGCGCAAAAGTCATTCTCTCAGTTCCGTGTTGTCAGCATGAACTGAATCGTCAGATGAAAAATGATCTCTTAGCCGGTGCTTGGATATGGGCTGATCAAGGAAAGAATGGCGGCGCTCTACACCGATGCTCTGCGCGCAGAACTCCTTGAAAATCAGGGCTATCGGACGCAGATTCTGGAGTTCATCGATATGGAGCACACGCCGAAGAATATTTTGATTCGCGCAGTGCGAAGTGGACGAAAGAAAAACAACCGTGCAGAGATCGAGGCGATCTGCAAGGAATTTTCTTTAAAGCCAACACTTGCACAGCTTTTGTGGGAGTAAGGTTATTTGCGTTTTTATACAGCAATGAATTTAAGTCGGGGCAGTTCACGAAAGATTCTGACAAAAATCAAAAAGTATAGCGTTTTACGGAAGCAGAACGATCGAGCGTGTATACTCATTCTTCATCAGTCTCCCTTTCTGGAACACGACAGACTGATAGAGATGAGATGCAAACAGCTCTTCCCGTAACATCTGCACTCCTTCTTCACTCAATTTACTTTCTGCACCGGCGATCTTTGTGAGAGTCGGAATAGAAGAATTTGCCTTCAGCTTAGAGAGGAGCTGGGAGGCGGACTTACGGAAGCCGAGAATCCGGGCGTATGGAAGACGCTCGGATTTTTTGTATTCTTCCACAGTTTCTGTCTTGATTCCGAGCAGAAGATGAAGCAGGGCACGGCTGATTCGCGTGTAAGTGTATTGACGACTCTTTAATGCTTTGATGCGACCGGAAAAAGAATCAAAGTTCAGCACAGATGCCAGAAGGCGGGAGGCAAGCTCTGGCGACAGATCAACGAATTGCTCAAAAGGAATCTGATTCTGCGACAGCTCAAGCAGTCGGCTGTTTAATAGCAGAGAAAAGTCGTCAGCAAAAATCGGAGCTGCAAGAGCACCTTCTGCATTCAGTGCGTCGAGTGCGGAGGGGGGAATCCAGCGGGAGAGTGTTTGAATAAGGCTGGCAGCTTTAGCAGTTTCCGTACCCTCCTCTCTTTGCGTGTCCCCATCTCCAATATTTCCCTTATTTTCACGAATCATTGCGCGGAGCGCAGAAGCAGACGGAAAACTCATAGAAGCCGAATGCAGAGCCCCTAAAGCCTCCGGATTTGTCGTGTCATTGTATCCTTGTCCCTCCCTGCGGATCGTGAATGGTTTAATCGAACTGCCGGTTCGGATCAGCGCCTTGAGATACTCGACTCCAAGGATGTCATTGGGAGAAGAGAGTGGGATCTGAGGATTTGAACTTGAAGAGGATGAGGACGCAGAAAGCATAACCGAAGACTCTGAACCGGAAGTTAGAGAATCTGGAGATGCCTCGACATTCTGAGACTCTAAAAACGCACGCAGGGCAAGGCTTCGAGCGAGTGGAAAAGTATTTCCCTCTTTTAAAAACGCGCGCAGACTTTGCGTGTACTCCTCGGGCTCATGCACAAGAATCTCGGCGGTGGCGCGCAGATCACTCAGAGAACCGCTCTCGCTTCCAAAGCAGAGCAAATCAACGATGCCGATCTGGTTAAAGAGTGAGACGGCTCCCCGTGCAAAGAGTTCGGCACTTGCAGTCGCAAAGGAGACCGGAAGCTCCAAAACAAGGTCAGCTCCGGCGGAGAGTGCCATGCGCGTTCGGGTGTATTTATCAAAGATTGCCGGTTCTCCGCGCTGGACAAAATCCCCGCTCATGACAACGACAACATAGTCGGCACCGGTCTGTTTTCGCACCTCCTCGATTTGATAGAGATGACCATTGTGAAACGGATTGTACTCCGCAATAATTCCTGCTGTCTTCATAACAAAAATCCTTTCTGCATATAGGGTTTTCCCTATTATATCGTTTGTTTTTTTTGCTGTAAATCCCCCATCTGCCCCGTTGACGAAAGAAGAGGATTGGGATAGAATGAAAGTATGGAAAAAAAAACATTTTTTTCCGAAAAAACATCTTGTATACAAAAAACAGGTGTTATATAATAGTATCAAAAGCAAACGCTAAACAAATGAAAGGGGTATTGCACCATGGCATTTATTGATGTAATCAAAGAAAAAGCAAAAGCTGACAAGAAGACCATCGTTCTCCCGGAGTCTATGGACAGAAGAACTTTTGAGGCTGCTGAGAAGATTCTGAAAGAGGATCTGGCAAACTTAATCATTATCGGTACACCGGAAGAGGTTGAGGCTAACAGCAAGGGTCTGGACATCTCCGGAGCAACCATCATCAACCCGTTCACCTATGAGAAGACTCAGGAGTATGTAGACCTGTTCGTAGAGCTTCGTAAGAAGAAGGGTCTGACTCCGGAGGAAGCTAAGGAGATCATGCTCAAGGACTACGCTTACTATGGCTGTCTGATGATCAAGAACGGCGATGCTGACGGTATGGTATCTGGCGCTTGCCATTCTACCGCAAACACCTTAAGACCGTGCCTGCAGATCATCAAGACCAAGCCGGGCACCAAGCTGGTATCCGCATTCTTCCTGATGGAAGTTCCGAACTGCGAGTACGGCGAGAACGGTACCTTCGTATTCTCTGACTGCGGTCTGAACCAGAACCCGACTGCTGATGAGTTAGCAGCAATCGCTCTGAGCTCTGCTGAGAGCTTCAAGATGCTGGTTGGCAAGGAGCCGAAGGTTGCTATGCTGTCCTACTCCACCAAGGGAAGTGCAAAGCACGACGATGTAACCAAAGTACAGGAAGCTACCAGAATCGCAAAAGAGGCAGCTCCGGAGCTTCAGCTCGACGGCGAGATGCAGCTTGATGCAGCTCTGGTTGAGTCTGTTGGCGCTTCCAAGGCACCGGGCAGCACCGTTGCAGGTCACGCAAATGTTCTGATCTTCCCGAACCTGGATGCAGGTAACATCGGTTATAAGCTGGTTCAGAGACTGGCAAAGGCAGAGGCTTATGGTCCGATGTGCCAGGGTATTGCAAAGCCGGTTAACGATCTGTCCAGAGGATGCTCTGCTGACGATATCGTAGGCGTTGTAGCAATCACTGCTGTACAGGCTCAGATGAACTAATTAGACCGATTAGCGAAAGCTTTGAGTCGAATCAAAAATGTTTGATCCCACGATCATCATAAAAAGAATTAGCGTTTACAACTCAGAAGGGGATTGTTTCCCCTCCTGAGTTATATGCTCCGCGTGGATGCGCAGTGATTCTGATTGAAAAATGTCAGCAGAGCTGACCAGAATCACGCGCCAGGTCTTCGCGAGCGTAGACTTGAGTTCAGGTGCTCCCGGGATTGTCTAAATGGCGATTCCGAGAGCACATTAAGGAAAAATAGGAGAAAATAGAAATGAAGATTTTAGTCATCAACTGCGGAAGTTCTTCCCTGAAATATCAGCTGATCGATATGACCGATGAGAGCGTAATCGCAAAGGGATTATGCGAGAGAATCGGTATCGAGGGTTCTAAGCTGACCCATCAGCCGGCTGGCAAAGACAAGTATGTCGTAGAGAATCCGATGCCGGATCATACCGTAGCAATCAAGATGGTTATGGACGCTCTGCAGGACCCGGAGCACGGTGTAATCAAGAGCACCGATGAGATCTCCGCAATCGGTCACCGCGTTCTGCACGCTGGTACCGTTTACAGCGAGTCTTGCGTTGTAAATGAGGATGTAAAGCGCGTTGTTCGTGAGTGCTTCGATTTAGGACCTCTGCATAACCCGGCAAACCTGATGGGTATCGAGGCTTGTGAGAAGGCAATGCCAGGCAAGAAGAACGTAGCTGTATGGGATACCGCTTTCGGTATGGCTATGCCGGAGAAGGCATACATGTATGCAATCCCGCATGAGTACTATGAGAAGTACAGCATCCGCAGATATGGCTTCCACGGAACCAGCCATATGTTCGTATCTGGCGAGGCTATCAAGTTTGGTGGACTTGACCCGAAGACTGCAAAGGTTATCGTTTGCCACTTAGGAAACGGTGCAAGCATCTCTGCTTCCATCGGTGGTAAGTGCGTAGACACCAGCATGGGTCTGACTCCTCTTGAGGGTCTGATCATGGGAACCAGAAGTGGTGATATCGACCCGACCGTTGTTCAGTTTATCTGCAACAAGGAAGGCAAGACCGTAGACGAGGTTCTGAACATTCTGAACAAGAAGTCCGGTGTACTCGGCATGAGCGGTGGCGTTTCCAGCGACTTCCGTGACATCGAGAATGCAGCAAAGGAAGGCAATCACCTTGCAGAGGTTGCTCTCGAGGCATTTGTTTACCGCGTAGCAAAATACATCGGCGCTTACACCGCAGCAATGAACGGCGTAGATGCAATCGCATTTACCGCAGGTGTTGGTGAGAACGATAAGGCAACCAGAAAGAACGTATGTGAGTACCTTGGCTACCTCGGCGTGAAGATTGACGATGAGGCAAACGATGTAAGAGGTAAGAACAGAGTGATTTCCGCTGCTGATTCTAAGGTTAAGGTTATGCTGATCCCGACCAATGAGGAGTTGGCAATTGCACGCGAGACCAAGCGTCTGACCGAGTAATTTAAGTAATATAAGCAATTAATTGTAATCAACAGAACTCCTGACAGAATTGCAGAGTGGTTTTGGAAGACGGCGGTGATCCGAAGCAATGAGACTTTGGAATGACCGCCGTTGTTTCCCGCATTTTGCGGAAAATTTTAGAAAAAGATAAAACTTTTTATTGACAAAGCAAGACCATCTATGTATAATGTTTAAGGTGCGTATTAGGAGATTAATATGCTGATTAATTTAACAGAGCTGTTTACCAGAGATGGAAAAGAGAAAGACTATACATGCGAGATTGACATGGGTGGACTTGAGACCAGAAATGGGATATATCCGATCGTGTCAAAGGAGCCTGTGTCCCTTCATATTCGGAATCTCGGAGATCGTAAGTTATTGCTTGAGGGTCAGACAAAGGTAACTTTGCAGATCCCATGCGACCGGTGCCTGGAGCCGGTGAACTGTCCTTTCGATCTTACCCTTGAGGACGAGCTGGATATGAGCAAGACAAAGGAAGAGCGTGCAGAGGATCTCAATGAACAGCCCTATGTAAGCGGTTATAATCTGGATGTAAACCGGTTGCTCAGTAACGAGCTATTGCTGAATCTGCCTATGAAGGTATTGTGCAGGGAAGACTGCAAAGGGATTTGCAATAGATGTGGTGCGAACCGGAATCACACGGCTTGCTCCTGTGACCAGAGTTCGCCTGACCCAAGAATGTCAGTAATCCAGGATTTATTTCAAAAGTTTAAGGAGGTGTAAACCATGTCTATCTGCCCAAAGAATAAAACTTCCAAAGCAAGACGCGACAAGCGTAGAGCTAACTGGAAAATGAGCGCTGTAAATTTAGTAAAGTGCAGCAAGTGTGGCGCGCTGATGATGCCTCATCGTGTGTGCAAGGCTTGTGGGTCTTACAATAAGAAAGAGATCGTTAAGGTTGAGGACTAATTCCCAGATCGATTTGCGAACTCGATATGAATGAATATCAGAAGACTTTCGGATGTATACGTCCGGGAGTCTTTTTTTGTATGATAGGAAATTGCGTCCTATCATACAAAAACGCTCCGCGAGGGTGCAAAGCGCCAGTGGCGCTTGTTGTGCACCGACCGCAGTGGAACGAAGAAGCACACTCGGCGCATTTGCTCCTCAAAAAATTTGGAGAAATTCATGTTGATTTATAAAATATAATCTAGTATAGTAATTAAGGAATGGAAAGACAAAAGCCGGAAAGGAGAATCGGCATGATTAAGGTAGCAGTAGACGCGATGGGCGGAGACAATGCCCCTGGCGAGATCATAAAAGGTGCGGTGGATGCGGTGAGTCGCAGAAATGACATTCAGGTTCTGCTGACAGGTCGCAAAGAGGTGCTTGAGGCGGAGCTGAACAAGTTTTCGTATCCAAAAGAGCAGATTCAGATTGTTCCCGCATCGGAAGTGATCGAGACCGGAGAACCGCCGGTGAATGCGATCCGTAAGAAGAAGGATTCCTCGATTGTGGTTGGCATGAATCTGGTAAAGAACGGGCAGGCTGATGCTTTTGTGTCTGCGGGAAGCTCAGGAGCGATTCTTGTGGGCGGACAGGTCATCGTCGGCAGAATCAAGGGAGTCGAGAGACCACCATTTGGTGCATTGATTCCGACGGAGAAGGGCGTTTCCCTTCTGCTTGACAGCGGAGCAAATGTGGATGCAAGACCGTCTCACCTGCTTCAGTTCGCGCGGATGGGTTCGATTTACATGGAACATGTGGTCGGCATCCCGCATCCGAGAGTCGGCATTGTGAATGTCGGAGTGGAGGAGGAGAAGGGTAATGTGCTCGTAAAAGAGACGTTTCCTCTCTTAAAAGAATGTTCCGACATCAACTTTACCGGAAGTATTGAGGCAAGAGAGATTCCGCATGGCGGAGCAGATGTCATTGTCTGCGAGGCATTCACGGGAAATGTCATCCTGAAACTTTATGAGGGAACGGCATCGACGCTGATGCATATTGTGAAAAAGGGAATGATGAGTTCACTTCGGAGCAAGATCGGAGCTTTGCTGGTGAAGCCGGCACTCAAGGAGACGCTTAAGTCGTTTGATGCGACCCAGTATGGCGGAGCACCGCTTCTGGGACTCAAGGGACTCGTTGTGAAGACACACGGAAGCGCAAAGGCAGTGGAAGTGAGCAATTCCATCATACAGTGTGTGACTTTCAAGGAACAGAAGATCAACGAGAAGATTCAGGAAAGCCTGAAGACGGAAAAACAGGATCTTTAAATAAAGATCAAGTAAAAGCAAGACAGACAGTAAAACAAAAAGTAAGTAAAAACCAACAGAAAACAAAAAAAGAAGAAAAAGAAATAGAAAGAGGAGAGAAAAAATATGGAATTCGAGAAGCTTCAGAACATTATTGCGGAGGTTATGAACGTAAGCGCAGATGAGATCAGCATGGAGACCACTTTTGTTGAGGATCTGGGAGCAGACTCTCTGGATATTTTCCAGATCATCATGGGAATCGAGGAGGAGTTTGACATCGAGATCCCGACTGAGGCAGCAGAGCAGATCGTGAGCGTTGCAGATGCCGTTGATCAGATCAAGAGTGTTCTGAACTAATTGTAAATAATCGGAACAATTCTGGACGAATCGAATCAGAAGAGTCAAAAAAGAGATGAGCAGAGAAACAAAAAGGGGCTGTCGGGAGTGTCCGTGCGCCCCTTTTGCTTGTAAAAAGGAGAAAACATGAATCGCGAATTGAAAGAACTGGAACAGAAAATAGGTTATCAGTTTCAGGATGAAAAGTTATTTGCCCAGGCAATGACACACAGCTCCTATGCAAATGAGCACCGTCTGAGCAAGGCCGGATGCAACGAGCGTCTGGAGTTTCTTGGAGATGCCGTTTTGGAGGTTGTCTCAAGTGACTTCCTTTTTCACATGTATCCGGACAAGCCGGAGGGTGAGCTGACGAAGATCCGCGCGAGCATCGTGTGCGAGCCGACTCTGGCATACTGTGCAGGGGATATTGATCTTGGTTCCTATCTGCTTCTTGGAAGAGGCGAGGAGGCAACCGGTGGACGAGGACGCAATTCTGTCGTATCGGATGCGATGGAGGCATTGATCGGAGCCATTTATCTGGATGGTGGTTTTGCTAATGCAAAAGAGTTCATACATCGCTTTATTATGAACGACATTGAGCACAAACAGCTCTTTTATGATAGCAAGACAATCCTTCAGGAGATGGTGCAGGCTACCACGGAAGATCATCTGGAGTATGAGGTTCTGCGCGAGGAGGGACCGGACCACAACAAGACATTTGAGGTGAGAGCGCTTCTCGGTGGCGAGGAGATCGGTCGCGGAACCGGAAGAACAAAGAAGGCGGCAGAGGCAGTCGCTGCCTATCGGGGAATTTTAAAGCTGAGAAATAATAAGGAATAATCGAGCATGTATTTAAAAAGCATAGAGATTCAGGGCTTTAAATCATTTGCAAACAGGATTCTCTTTGAGTTTCACAACGGAATCACCGGAATTGTGGGACCGAACGGAAGCGGAAAGAGCAATGTTGCAGATGCGGTTCGCTGGGTTTTGGGCGAGCAGAGAGTCAAGCAATTGCGCGGTGGGACGATGCAGGACGTCATCTTTGCCGGAACGCAGATGCGCCGTCCGCAGGGATTTGCCTATGTTGCAATCACACTGGACAACTCGGATCACCAGCTGGCGGTTGATTTTGATGAGGTGACGGTCTCGAGACGGCTGTACCGCTCCGGTGAGAGTGAGTATCGGATCAATGGAACGGCGTGTCGTCTGAAGGATGTCAATGAGCTGTTCTACGATACGGGTATCGGAAAAGAGGGATACTCGATCATCGGTCAGGGACAGATCGACAAGATTTTGAGCGGAAAGCCGGAGGAGAGGCGTGAGCTTTTCGATGAGGCTGCCGGGATTGTGAAGTTTAAGAGACGAAAGGCGCTCGCACAGAAAAAACTCGAGGATGAGAAACAGAATCTTGTCCGCGTGACGGATATTCTCGTGGAGCTGGAAAAACAGGTCGGACCGCTTGAGCGACAGGCGGAGACCGCAAAGAGATATTTAGCACTCAGAGAAGATCAGAAGCGCTGTGAAGTCAACCAGTTTTTGATGGAGACCGAGGAGTTTCAGGCTCAGGCGGAAGCGATCAATGAGAAATTAAAGATTGCGGAGGCAGATCTTTCGCAGGTCAGGGCGCAGTCGGATGCACTGAAAGAGTCTTACGGAAAACTTGAGCAGGAGACTGCTGAGCTTGATCTTGAGATCTCGGAAAAGCGCACGCTCTTAAATCAGCATGAGATGGAGGCGGGAAGCCTTGAGGGACAGATCAATGTCCTCCACGAGCAGATCAATACCGAGAAGATGAATGCAGAGCATATCCGCTCGCGCATGGAGACGGTGCTTCGCGATTTAACAGACCGCAATCAGCAGATGGAGTCCTACCGGATCACAAAGGATGAAGCATCCGAGAAGGCATTAGAGAGCAGTCAGCGTCTGACGGCACAGACGGATGAACTTCGCAGACAGGATGAGAATCTTGCATTTCTCGAGCAGAAGATCGAGGAGGCAAAGAATGGAATTATCACAGCGTTAAATGAGAAAGCCTCCCTCACGGCGAGAGAACAGCGCTATGAGGCGATGCTTGAGCAGGTTCAGGTGCGTCGCTCGGAGGTCAGCCAGAAACTTTTAAAGATCAAGAGTGATGAGTCGGTTCAGGATGAGCAGATCGAGAATCAACAGGTTGAGATTGGGCGCGCAAAGGAGAAACTTGAAACACTGAAAAGCGCGCAGGCGGAGTCGGAGAGTCAGCAGACTCTGCTTGAGAAAAGCTGTCGAAAACTTCGCCAGTCGCTCTCGGAGGCACAGCAGGAGCAGAAGATTGCGTCTGCAAAGCTCGATTCCCTGCGAAACCTTGCAGAGCGCTATGAGGGCTATGGAAGCAGTACACGGCGTGTGATGGAGCAAAAAGCGCGTGTTTCCGGAATTCACGGAGTCGTTGCCGATCTGATCACGACGAAGAAAAAGTATGAGACGGCGATCGAGACGGCTCTCGGCGGAAGCATTCAGAATGTAGTGACGGATTCCGAAGAGACCGCAAAAGAGCTGATTGAGTACCTCAAGAAAAATCGTTTCGGTCGTGTGACGTTTCTTCCACTCACAAGTATCGGTCAGGGCGGAGGATTTTCAAGACCTGAGGCGCTCTCTGAGCCGGGAGTCATCGGTCTTGCGAGTGATCTCGTCTCAACGGAGGCACAGTATCAGGTGCTTGCGCTTCATCTGCTCGGTCGCGTGCTCGTCGTCGACACGATCGATCATGCGATTGCACTCGCAAGAAAATTCCGCTACACACTTCGCATTGTGACCTTAGAGGGCGAGCTTTTGAGCGCCGGAGGTTCGATGACGGGTGGTGCGTTCAAGAATACGAGCAATCTGCTCGGAAGAAAGCGAGAGCTTGATGAGCTTGAAGGGCAGTGTGTGCGTGCCGGTGAGAAGAGTCAGAGACTTGCTCAGGAACTGAAAGAGCAGGAAAACGCTCTCGCAAAAGTACAGAGGGAGCGGACAAAACTGAATCAGAATGTGCAGGAGGCTTCGATCCGCTACAATACCGCTACGCTTGCCCTCAAACAGATTGAGACGAGAAGAGAGGAGATCCGCGAGTCTTCAAGAGATCTTGTGCTTGAAAACGGACAGCTCGAGACTCAGATCAAGGAGATTGAGGCGAGTCGGAGAAAGGTCAGAGAGGAGACGGGGATTCTCGCAAAGAAGAATCAGGACTTCAACGAGGAGATTGAAAAGCGGGGAAGCGAGCTGGAAAAAGCCAAGCGCGAACGTGAGCTTGCATCTGCAAAGCTTGAGCAGATCCGTATGGAGGAATCGACACTCAAGCAGAATGAGGCATTTGCACAGCAGAATATTTCCCGTGTAGAAGAGGAAATTGGCAAACTCGAGGAAGAACTCAAATCGCTCAGAGGTGGGAGCGAGGGGTCTGAGGACGCCATTGACCAGAAAAATCAGGAGATCGAGGCACTGAAAGCGCGGATTTCGGATTCGGCGAAAGAGAAGGAAGAACTTGCGAGCTCTCTTGAAAAGAAACTTGCTGACCGCGAGGCAAAGGGAAAACGCCAGAAAGAATTCTTTGATCAAAGGGAAGACCTCTCCGGTCAGATCAGCCAGCTTGACCGCGAGGCTGTCCGCCTGCAAAGCCAGAGAGAAAAGCTCGAGGAGAAGCAGGACGGACGGATTCATTATCTCTGGAACGAGTATGAGCTCACGCCGAGCGTCGCAAAGAATCTTCGTGACCCCGATCTTCATGATCTTTCAGATCTTCGTGCTCGGGCAGATTCCCTCAAACAGCAGGTGCGGGCACTCGGAAATGTCAATGTCAATGCAATTGAGGCGTACAGGGAAATCTCAGAGCGCTATCTGTTTATGAAGGGACAGCACGAGGATCTTGTGCAGGCGGAGGAAGCGCTTGTAAAGATCATTGAGGAGCTTGATCTCGGAATGCGCCGTCAGTTTGAGGAAAAATTTAAGGAGATTCGGCAGGAGTTTGACCGGGTGTTCCAGGAACTCTTCGGAGGAGGTCACGGAACGCTGAACCTTCAGGATGATGAGGATATCCTTGAGGCGGGCATCCAGATTATTGCACAGCCACCGGGCAAGAAACTCCAGAATATGATGCAGTTGTCCGGAGGAGAGAAGGCACTGACCGCAATCTCTCTGCTGTTTGCGATCCAGAATCTCAAGCCGTCACCGTTCTGCCTGCTCGATGAGATTGAGGCGGCACTCGATGACTCAAATGTCGACCGTTTTGCAGGGTATCTCGGCAAGTTGACGAAGAACACGCAGTTTATCGTCATCACACACCGAAGAGGTACGATGATGGCATCCGACCGTCTCTACGGAATCACGATGCAGGAGAAGGGTGTCTCCACACTTGTGTCGGTAAATCTGATTGAAGACCAGTTGGATGAATAGAAGAAGTTGGACGAATAGAAGAAATTAAGGAAATAACGAACGAATTCATGTTTGAAAAGAAAAACATGGATTTCTGTGACAGAATGTATTAAAATCGACTTATGGAGGTGGACGAGTGGAAGAGAAGAAGAAAAAGGGATTTTTCAGCCGTCTCGTGGAGGGGCTGAACAAGACGAGAGAAAATATTGTGAGCGGAATGGACTCGATCTTCAGCGGATTTTCCTCGATTGATGAGGATTTCTATGAGGAGCTTGAGGAGACTCTGATCATGGGCGATCTTGGAATCAAGACCACGACGACGATCATGGAGGATCTTCGTGCAAAGGTCAAGGCTCAGCATATCAAAGAGCCGTCTGAGTGTCGTCAGCTTCTGATCGATTCGATCCGCGAGCAGATGAACCTCGGAGAGAATGCTTACGAGTTTGAGAATCGCAAATCCGTTGTCCTTGTCATCGGTGTCAATGGAGTGGGAAAGACGACTTCGGTCGGCAAACTTGCGGGTCAGCTCAAGGATGAGGGCAAGAAAGTCATCCTGGCAGCGGCAGATACCTTCCGTGCGGCAGCGATTGAGCAGTTGACGGAGTGGGCGAATCGTGCCGGAGTCGAGATCATCGCCCAGCAGGAGGGATCGGACCCGGCGGCTGTCATCTATGATGCGGTTGCAGCGGCGAAATCCCGCCATGCGGATGTTCTGATCTGCGATACCGCAGGTCGTCTTCACAACAAGAAGAACCTGATGGAGGAGCTTCGCAAGATCAACCGGATCATTGACAAGGAGTATCCGGATGCTTACCGCGAGACGCTTGTGGTTCTCGACGGAACGACCGGACAGAATGCGATGGCACAGGCAAAGCAGTTTATGGAGGTGGCGGACATCACCGGCATCATCCTGACAAAGTTGGACGGAACCGCAAAGGGTGGAATTGCTGTGGCAATTCAGTCAGAACTGGGAATTCCGGTGAAATATGTGGGAGTTGGAGAGAAGATTGAAGATCTTCAGAAATTTGATTCCGAGGACTTTGTAAAGGCACTTTTCGAGACCTCAAAGACAGAATAGAAAAAAACATTACCGTACACAGGTAGGAATTTTAGACAGACAGAATGAAGAACAGCTGTCAGACGTCAGGGATCTGTTTTTTGATCGGATCGGGCGGATGATGGCGGGAAAAGAGGGAAAAGACATGGATCAGGAAAAGAACGAGAAGAGCATCGTAGAAGAGAACAACGAACAGGAGCTGACACTGGAAAAATTTGAGGAGGCTTCCGAGATCGTCAAGGAGGTAACTTCCGAGACGAAGCTGATTTACAGTGAGTATTTTTCTTCCATTACCGGAAACAAGGTATACTTAAAGCCGGAGAACATGCAGTACACCGGTGCTTACAAGGTGCGCGGTGCTTACTACAAGATCAGCACCCTCTCAGAGGATGAGAAGAAGAAGGGACTGATCACCGCTTCCGCAGGAAACCATGCGCAGGGCGTTGCCTATGCAGCAAAGCTCGCAGGAATCCCGGCAACGATCGTAATGCCGACGACGACCCCTCTGATGAAGGTTAACCGCACGAGAAGCTACGGTGCAGAGGTTGTGCTCTACGGAGATGTGTTTGATGAGGCGTGCGAGTACGCATACAAGCTGGCAGATGAGCACGGCTACACCTTTGTTCATCCGTTTAATGACCTTGATGTGGCAACCGGTCAGGGTTCGATCGCAATGGAAATCATCAAGGAACTGCCGACGGTTGATTACATCCTGGTTCCGATTGGTGGAGGCGGTCTGTGCACCGGCGTTTCCACTCTGGCAAAACTGCTCAATCCGAACATCAAGGTAATCGGTGTTGAGCCGGCTGGCGCAAACTGCATGCAGGCATCCTTAAAAGCAGGTCATGTGCTGACTCTGCCGACGGTCAACACGATCGCAGATGGTACCGCAGTAAAGCGCCCGGGCGAGAAGCTCTTCCCGTACATCCAGAAGTATGTGGATGACATCATCACCGTTGAGGACTCCGAGCTGATCGTAGCCTTCCTCGACATTGTAGAGAATCACAAGATGGTTGTTGAGAACTCCGGTCTTCTGACTGTCGCAGCACTCAAACATCTGAATGTGAAGAAGAAAAAGATCGTTTCCATCCTCAGCGGAGGAAACATGGACGTCATCACGATGTCTTCCGTTGTACAGCATGGTCTGATCCAGAGAGACAGAATCTTCACCGTTTCTGTTCTGCTTCCGGATAAGCCGGGTGAGCTTGCAAAGGTTGCAACTCTTCTTGCGAGTGAGCGCGGAAATGTCATCAAGCTCGAGCACAACCAGTTTGTCAGCATCAACCGAAACGCAGCTGTGGAGCTTCGCATCACGCTTGAGGCGGAGGGTACCGAGCACAAGAACAAGATTGTTCAGGCACTCAGCGATGCAGGATATCGTCCGAAACTCGTAAAGTCCAAGGGAAGTTGCTACAATGAGTAAGAAGAAGTCATACGCTTCACACATTACATTTTGCAGGCGCTGACTTAAAACTTGAATATCGTCAATGCAGTTAAGGAAAATGTAGTTAAGGAAAAAGAAACAAGACAGCCGGGTGTCTCAGTGGGATATGGGATATCCGGCTGTTTGTTGAGAGGGACAAAGAGGGGAAAACGGGAAAGATGGAAGAATACAAGGAGAAAACCCCGCTCGGGGCAAATATTCATTATTTTATTAAATGGACACTGATCTCGGTGGTGACGGGATGTATCGTTGGTCTGGTGGGAACTGCATTTGGAAAGGGCGTCGCGTTTGCAACAACGTTCTGGCAGAGTCATCACTGGAGTCTGTTTCTGATGCCGGTAGTCGGACTTTTCATTGTCTGGCTCTACCGCGTTACAAAGGAGGAGAAGAACCGAGGAACGAACATGGTGATCTCCTCGATCTCCTCAAATGAGAAGATTACGCTGGCGACAGCGCCGTTGATTTTCTGTTCGACGATCTTGAGCCACTGTGTCAGTGCATCCGTCGGAAGAGAGGGAGCTGCCTTACAGCTTGGAGGTGCGCTCGGCGATCTGTTTGGAAGTGTGCTTCGTCTTGATGAGAAGGACAAGAAGATTGCGGTTATGTGTGGAATGAGCGCCTGCTTTGCGGCCGTGTTTGGGACACCGCTTGCAGCGGGAGTCTTTGCGATGGAGGTTGTGAGCATCGGTGTCATGTATTATTCGGCTCTTGTGCCGTGCTTGTTTGCCTCATTTATCGGAGCCGGGATTGCGGGAAAACTTGGACTTGCACCGGAATCATTTCCGGTCAGCGAGATTCCGGCGATGAGCATTTCCGGAGCAGTCTTTGCGGTGATTCTTGCGATGGTCTGCGCGTGCGCGGGAATTCTTCTGTGTGTTTCCTTGCATAACAGTGGAAAGCTCGCTCAGAAACTTGTGCCGAATCCTTATCTTCGCGTTCTTGCAGGAAGTGCGATTTTTATTGTGCTGACGCTGATTTTTAAGGAGCGTTATTACAATGGCGGAGGCATGCAGTTGATTGAGCGCTGTTTTGAGGGCGAGAGCGTTCCGGTCTATGCGTTTCTGATGAAGATTGTGTTTACCTCGATTGCACTCAGCGCTGGATTCAAGGGCGGTGAGATTGTGCCGACGCTGACGGTTGGAGCGAGTGTCGGCTACCTGTTGACAGGTGTGCTTCCGCTCCCGTCTTCACTTGGAACTGCAATGGGAATGGCTTGTTTGTTCGTGAGCGTGACGAACTGTCCGGTCTCGACGATTCTGATGGCATTTGAGCTGTTTGGATTTGAGGCAATGCCGTATTTTGCGATTGCGGTTGCAGTCAGCTTCACGCTCTCGGGATATTATGGGCTGTACAGCAGTCAGAAGTTTATTTATTCCAAGATTCGCAATGAGTATATCAATCGGAAGTCTCATTAAAATCTTATTAAATGAGTGGCTGTCTGGGCAGCTTCAGGTATTTTGGGATGTTTTACATGGAGTTTATTTTTGTAAAGAGGGAGGACAAGATGAAAACGAAAATCAACCATGCATGGGTTTTGACGATGAACCAGGAGTTTCAGATGTACCGGGATGGGTATGTCGTGATTGAGGATCAAAAGATTGTTGAGACAGGAGACGGAGAGGGGCCGAGTGATGTGGATCAGACCGTGAACGCACAGGGCGGAATCCTGATGCCGGGCATGATCAACACGCACAGCCATATCTCAATGATTCCGTTTCGCTCGATGGGCGATGACTGTCCCGATCGTTTGAGAAAGTTTCTCTTCCCTCTTGAGCTTGAGGCGATGACACCAGAGCTTGTGTATCGTGGGGCACGTTATGGGATCTGTGAGCTTCTGCTTTCAGGGGTGACGACAATCACCGACATGTACTATTTTGAAGAGGAGGCCGCGAGAGCCTGCGAGGAGATGGGAATCCGCGCATGGGTCGGTCAGACGGTTATTGACCAGCCGACCTGCGATGCGAAGGACGGAAGAGAGGAGCTTGCGCGCTGTGAGAATTTTTTGAAAGAGTGGGCAGGTCATGATCGGATTCATCCGATCGTCGCTCCACATGCGACAAACACGAACCCGCCGGAGCTTTTAAAAGAGGCCTATGAGCTTGCAAAGAAGTATCAGACACTTTATACCCTCCATGTCAGCGAGATGGACTATGAGATGACGATGTTCCGCGATAAATACGGAAAGACTCCGATCGAGTTTCTCTATGATCTCGGAGTGCTCGGACCGGATACGCTTGCAGTTCACTGCATCCATGCGACACCGAACGATGTACACTTATTTGCTGAAACGGGGACAAAGGTGGCACATTGTGTCGGGGCAAATATCAAGGCGGGAAAGGGAGTTGCACCAGTCAAGGAAATGCTTGAGTCCGGTGTCGTTGTCGGTGTCGGAACGGATGGACCGTCCTCTGGAAATACCCTCGATCTCTTTACACAGTTTAAGATGATTGCCGGTCTTCAGAAGACGCACTACCATGACCGCAGTGCGATGCCGACGCAGAGTATTGTCGTAATGGGAACGAAAGGCGGTGCGTGTGCACTCGGAGCGGAGACAGAGATCGGAACGATTGAGGTTGGAAAGTGCGCAGATCTTGTCCTTGTCGAGACGAAATCGGTCAACATGTTCCCGGTCTACAATCCATATTCAGCTCTCGTCTACTCGGCAAATGCCTCAAATGTAGATAAAGTCTGGGTCAATGGAAGACTTCTTGTCGATGGTCACAAACTCGTGAATGTCTCGCTTGATGCGGAGAGAGAGGCACTGATGCATGAGATGCCGGCGTTTGTCCGTCAGGCGGAGACCTACGCGGATGTGCTGTAAAAGGACTCCTATTCTTAGTTGCATAAGGAAATTTATAAAAACAAGGTTGACTTTTGAATCACATAATGATATGGTATATTTATTAAAAAATGTGATAAGAGATAAACTAAATATAAGAGGGACTGTTTAATAAAAGCAAAATTGCTTATAAATGAAGAGTCCCTTTTTGATTGGCATTGGAGTCGAAAAAGAAGGATGAGAGTCAAACGATATCATTCAAAAGATTCGGAAGATGCGATTTCAAAGATGCCTTCGGTTTGTCCTGTCATCATGATTTACATGCAGAAAGGTTGGGAAGACCATTGTTAGAGAAGAAGACAAAGATTTATCTGTTATTTATTCTGCCGGGCTGTCTGTTTCTTGCGGTATTTATGCTGATTCCGCTGTTCTCCCTCATTTTCAAGACGTTTTTCGATGAGAGTGGAGCGTTCTCCCTGGCGAATTATTTCACCCTGCTTCAGAGTACTTACTTTCAGCAGGTATTTTGGCGAAGCATTCGCTTGAGCCTGATCAGCACGATTGTCTGTGCCGGTCTGGGATTTCCGACCGCCTATTACATTTCCAAGTATTCCAAGAACAAGGGTGTGCTGATGGCGCTTGCCGTCTTCCCGATGTTCACGAGTCCGGTTATCCGCTCGTTCAGCTGGATGGTTATTCTCGGTAAGAAGGGCATTATGAATCAGATGCTTGTGTCGACCGGTCTGATCCATAAGCCGATCAGCCTGCTCTATAATGAGTTTTCGATGGTCGTTGGTTTCATTCAGCTCTTCCTTCCGCTGATGATTCTCTCTCTGATCGGTGTGATGGACAACATTTCGGAGGATCTGAATCTGGCAGCGGGAAGCCTTGGAGCTTCCAAGATGGCGACGTTCCGCCATGTGGTTTTGCCACTGAGTATTCCGGGACTTGTGACCGGAAGCGTTCTCGTCTTTACCGGATGCCTGACTGCGTACACGACCCCTCAGCTTTTGGGAGGTACCGATACCCGAGTGCTTGCGACGATGATCTATCAGCAGGCGATGTCTTTAGGCGACTGGACACAGGCTTCCGTAGTTGCGGTTGTGATGATTGTTGTGACGATTCTCGTCTCGAGTGGCATCAACGCAATCAGCCGAAAGTTAAACCCGACGATTTGATAAAAGGAGAAGATTATGGCACTTCTGGAATTACAGAATATTACAGCTGGATATGACAAAAACATCATTCTGAAGGATTTAAACTTTCAGGTGGAGAAAGGAGAACTCGTCTCCCTGCTCGGCTCGAGTGGCTGTGGAAAGACAACGACGCTTCGTCTGATTGCAGGATTTTCCAATCCGATTGACGGACAGTTTATTTTTGACGGAAAGGACTACACGAACGTTCCATTGAACAAGAGAAACTTCGGCTTCGTGTTCCAGAGCTATGCTCTGTTCCCGCACATGACGGTGTTTGACAACGTGGCATTCGGACTCAGAATGAGAAAGACTCCGGAGGATCAGATCAAGAAGGAAGTTCTTGAGATGCTTGAGACCGTAGATCTGAAGGGATTTGAGAATCGTTTCCCGAAGGAGATGTCCGGTGGACAGCGTCAGCGAGTTGCGCTTGCCCGTGCGCTGGTGATCAAGCCGGATCTTCTGCTTCTCGATGAGCCGCTCTCGAACCTGGATGCGAAACTGCGCGTCAAGATGCGTGTGGAGATTCGTCGTCTTCAGCAGAAATTTGGATTTACCGCAATCTATGTTACTCATGATCAGGAGGAGTGCTTTGCAATCTCTGATAAGGTTGCGATCATGAATCACGGTGTGATCGAGCAGATGGATACCCCGTCTGCAATCTACAATCATCCGAAGACCGAGTTTATCGCTCATTTCGTTGGATTTGAGAATTTCCTTGACCTGAAAAAGACCGAGACCGCAGGCATTTATCTTGCGGACGACGGTACAAAGATTCAGGTGGCGGACAGAAAAGAGGGAGAGAACCTGCGCGGATGCATCCGCCCGGAGGACATTCTGATGGTTTCGGCGGGATCTGAGGCACCAAATCAGATTTCCGGAGAGATTCTGGTAAGTACATTCCTTGGAAAGCGCAATCAGTACAACGTGCGCACCGCAATCGGTGAGTTCGAGGTCAGCACTGACCAGGAGAGTGTTTACAAGGCAGGAGACAAGGTGGCACTGTCTCTGACCCCAAATAAAATCATTTTGCTTTAAAATTTTGTTTTAACGAAGGAGAGGAAGGAAAAGGATTATGAAAAAGAAAATCATGAGCGTTGCAATGGTCGCACTGATGACCGCATCCCTGACTGCATGTGGCGGTTCTGCAAAGGAGGAAACCACCGCACCGGCATCCGAGGCAGAGAAGACAACGGAAGCGGAGCAGAGTGAGGCAACTGAGGCAGGCAGTGAGTCTGCTGATACCGCAGATCTGGGAAATTTTGAGGGTCAGGAGCTTCGTGTTTCCACCTTCTCTTTCAATGCAGAACTGCTTCAGAAGAACGTTTATGATCCGTTTGAGAAGGCAACCGGCTGTAAGCTGATTGTTGAGGGCGGAAAGAACGCAGAGCGTGTAACCAAGATCAAAGAGACTCCGGACAATTACGATGTCGTTGTGATCGGTGATTCCTTTGTCGCTGATTTGATGGATCAGGGTCTGATCGATACGATCGATTCCACGAAACTGACGAATCTCGATGGTCTGTATGACGTTGCAAAGGCACCGTTTGGCGAGGAATACGGTCCGGCTTATACCTTCAACCGTCTGGGAATCGTTTATGATAAGTCCACCTGCCCGATCGAGATCAAGTCCTGGGCTGATCTGTGGAATCCGGAGCTTGAGGGTTCGATTGCAATCCCGGATATTACGACGACAACAGGTCCGCTGTTCTACTACTCTGTTGCAGAGATGGAGAACCTGACTCCGGGCAAGGATGACGATGCAATCTTTGCAAAGATGGAAGAGTTAAAGCCGAACGTAATGAAGACCTACACCAGTGCAAACGACACGATCACAATGCTGAATCAGGGGGAGATCTCCGTTGCAGTTCTTCTTGACTACTCCTACACCTCCGCAAAGTCCGCTTCTGAGGATTATGTATGGGTAGATCCGACTGAGGGAAGTTACAGCGGTTTCAACACAATCAACATCATCAAGGGAACCAAGAACAAAGAGCTGGCAGAGGCATTTGTAAATTTCTACATCTCTAAGGAAGTTCAGGAGGCAGAGGCACTTGACGGTGTAGATGCTCCGGTTCGCAAGGATGTAGAGCTGACTGAGGAGCAGGCAGCAAACTTTACTTACGGCGAAGAGATGATCAACAGCCTTCAGATTCCGGATTGGGCAGTCATCAACGAGAACAAGGCTGACTGGACAAACCGTTGGAACGAGCTGTTCTCTGTACAGTAATCCATCTGTTCCTGTATATGGGCAGGTATTTTCTGAACGGAAAATGCCGTATGATACAGTGATACTTATCTCTCTGCTGACAGACAACATTAGGAATTAAAAAAGAGGAGCAAAATACATCATGAAGAAGAGTAAATCTCTGTTGGCCGTCACGATCCTGGTTTACATCTTTCTGATCGGACCCCTGCTTGTCATCATGGCAGCGTCCTTCAGTGAGACGAATTATCTGAAATTCCCGGGAGAAGGATTCACACTTGAGTGGTATCGTCAGATCCTGAAAGTGAAATCTTTCGGCAGTGCGGCAAAATACAGCACCATCATTGCATTTGTTGCTACATTTATCGCCCTGATTCTGGGACTTCCGGCAGCTTATGCACTGAATCGTTACCGTTTTAAGGGAAAGGAAGTCATCAAGGGTATGTTCCTTTCTCCGGTGCTGATTCCGGTGATTGTACTCGGATTCGTGATGTTGCGCTATGTCGTGAATCGTTTTCACCTTCCGGCTCTGCCGAGTCTTCTGATCGGTCATACGATTCTTTCGATTCCGTATGTGATGCGAGTGATCACCTCGAGTCTTGCAAACTTTGACTTCTCGATGGAGGAGGCAGCGCGGATTCTCGGAGCAAGCAGTGGATACACCTTTTTCCACATCCTGCTTCCGAACATCAAGTCCGGTATTGTCTCTGCCTGCATCATGGCAGTGATCAACTCCTTCAACAACGTATCCCTGTCTGCCTTCCTCACAAGTGCCGGTGTATCGGTACTGCCGATTGAGATGATGGCATATGTGGAGTATCACTTTGATCCGACGATCGCAGCGCTTGCGACGCTGATGATGGTGATTACGCTTGGCGTTATGCTGATCATTGAGAAGACGTTGGGACTTCAGAGTGTGGTTTAAAATCGATTAGGTCCTTTGGATTAGATTTAGAAAAATATGGGGCTGTTGCCTTGCAGAGGAATTTCCGGATGAAGTTCTTCTGTCAAGCGACAGCCCCTGTTTTTATAGGGAATTCTGGTTAATGTTACTGGATTTTATTTAATTAGTTTTGCAAGGGCTTCCGGGAGCGGTGGAAGAAGCTCTGCGGGGAGAGTACCGCCCTTGACACCAACGATTGCGGAAGAAACCTGGTTTGCGTAGGCGATGGAGTCATGAAGCGGAAGACCAAGTGTCAGACAGGCGAGGATCGTTCCGATGTGGGAATCTCCGGCGCCAATTGTGTCGACGATCTTCTTTGCCGGGACAGGAGGAACGAGGTAGGAAGTTCCGTCTTTCTCAATGCAGAACGCTCCGTCAGCGCCGAGGGTGATGATGACGGTGTTCTGTGTCTTCTCGTGAAGAAGGCGTCCGGCTTCCTTAACATCTGTGCATCCGCTTAGATCCATCGCTTCCTGCTCATTGATGTGAAGCATCGGGTGAAGTGCCATCATTCGGTCGGTGCGCTCAGCCGAAATCCGTTTTCCGCGCGGTCCCGGGGCATAGCAAACGGTCAGCGAAGGGTGATCCTCCAAGTATTCGATGAGGTTGTCGCCGGTCTTCTCCTCAATTTCAAGTCCGCATACATAGACAAGACCATATTCATCTGCAGGATAAGGTTCCATCCATTCTTTTTGAAAGGTGTATTCGACACCGTGATAGGAGAGAAACGTGCGCTCTCCGGAAGCCTCAACGAGGCAGTAGCAACAGCCATTCTCCTGGTCGGGAACGGAGACAGAGATCGGGATTCCTGCACGTTTCATATTGGAAGCAACATAATCGCCGAACATTCCACTTCCGACCGGGGTGATGAAGGTGTGCGGAGCGTGAAGAAGACGGAACATCTGAGCGGTATTGAATGCACATCCGCCAAGTGCCATGCTCTGAGAAGTCGGACGGAGATTTTCCTGCGTCTTTGGAAGATGGTCGACATTGATGATGACATCCACGCAGGTGGAGCCGATGATAAGTGCTGGTTTCATGAAAGTATGCCTCCTGACTGTGTAATTTCTGAGATTGTGAAACTCGATAAATTTCCACAGCTGTTTCTGCTGACAGTGCTTGTCAGGTGTGGAAATTGTGTGTGAAATAGCACAAAAATATTCCAATTTATTATAAGGCAAGAACAGGTTTCTATCAAGAGCGATGCTTGTAGAAAGCAAAAAAATGTTCTATAATAGTTACAGTTTGTGCAGCGCATAAACAGGAACAGAAAATTTTGCAGGAAAGGGAAAAAGGCAGATGATTCTTGTACTGGAAAAAAAGCGGAAAGAATCGGCAAAAGAATACATCATGCGGATTCTCCTCGATAATATTGTCAACGTCAGATTAAAACCGGGGGATCAGCTTCTTGAGAGAGATTTCTGTGAACTTTGCGGTGTAAGTCGGACACCGTTTCGGGAAGCACTTTTGGAACTGGCGCAGAGACATCTGGTGGAGATTCGGCCAAAGATCGGTACCTATGTCTCTTATATTGATCTGGATCTTGTCGATGAGGTGCGCCACATGCGAAGTGTTCTGGAATCAGAGCTTGCAAGGATGGCATGCAGAATGATCGGGGAAGACGATTTGAAAAAACTTCGGGAGAATGTTGCACGCTGGAAAGTGTGTGTCGAGACGGATCAGGTCGAGGAGAGTCTTGTCCTTGACAAAGAGTTTCACGGAATGATTTATCAGCTGTGTGGGAGAGGCTACTGGCATGAGCTTGCAGAAGGGTTGGCTCCTCATTTTGACCGAACTTCAACGTTAAAGTATCTGTGCAGATTGGCAACAGAAAATGTGATTCAGGATCATGAAGAACTGCTCGATGCGATTGAAGACAGGGATGAGGAGAAGGCATCGGAGATTGCGCGCCGTCATTTGAACCGCTATACGGAGAATATCGAGGAGATTCGGGAACATTTTCCGGATTATTTTGTGAAGCCCAAAATGTTGCAAAAAGAAGGATAAACATAATAAGAAAAAAACAATTATAGTTCATACAGAGTGTAAGCTGTGACAAAAATAAGATGATGGGAGAAAAACGATGTACGAGAAGATTACAGAATATGCGCGTATGCTGGATGAGAAGAGCCGGGCGAGAAGAAGAGATTTTCATAAGCATCCGGAGATGGCCTGGTATGAGATGCGAACCTCGGCAATCATTGCAAAGACGCTGACTGAACTTGGCTATGATGACGTGTTGACCGGAAAAGAAGTTTGTCTGGAATCTGCCCGTATGGGAGTCCCGTCGGAGGAGGAGCTGCAGGCTCATGCGAGGGAGGCGATTGCGTGGGGAGCGCCAGAGGAGTATCTGACCGATGAGATGAAGGAAGGATACACCGGAGTGATCGGAATTCTGCACTGTGGGGAAGGCCCGGTTGTTGCTCTGCGTTTTGATATTGATTGCCTTGGAATGAGGGAGGATGCAACCACGGAGCATCGCCCGTACCGCGAGGGCTTTGCGTCTGAGCATTTGGGGTGGATGCATGCCTGTGGTCATGATGGTCATGCGACGATCGGTCTCGGAGTTGCCGAGGTTCTGATGAAGATGAGAGATCAGATTCACGGCACAGTCAAGCTGATTTTTCAGCCGGGCGAGGAGGGCGGAAAGGGCGCACGCGCGATTGTTGCCCACGGTCATCTCGACGATGTGGATTACTTTATCGGAACTCACGTTGCACCGAGCGGTGGTCCGGACGATGGAGATCTGACACCGGGAACCTGGGGCTCTCTTGCAAACTGGAAGTACGATGTGCATTTTTATGGAAAGGCTGCACATGCGGGCGGATTTCCGGAGAAGGGATGCAATGCGATCGTTGCAGCGGCAAATGCAGTCCTCAACCTCTATGCGATTCCGAGACACAGCGATGGCATTACGCGCGTCAATGTCGGCGTGATTGAGGGTGGAACAGGAAGAAATGTGATCCCGGATCATGCGGTGCTTCAGATGGAGGTGCGTGGAGCGACGACCGAGATCAACAGCTATATGGATGAGCAGGCAAAGCGGATCTGTCAGGCAGCGGCAGATATTGCGGGATGTCGGTGTGAGATGGTGCTTCAGGGAGGCGGAGAGTCCCAGCAGAGCGATGAGGATTTCCTCGCCTACATCGGCAATCTTGTCCGCGAGCAGATGCCGGATTTGAAAGTCAGCAGTTGTGAGAATGCACAGAACTGGGGAAGTGAGGACATCTCCCTGATGATGAACCGCGTGCAGGAGCATGGCGGAAAGGCGACTTATATGAGATCGGTAACGGACATGGCATCTGCTCAGCACACGACAGCCTTTGATTTTGATGAGAAGGTGCTTGTCGATGCAATCCGTGTCTTCTCTCTGATTGTGTGTGATCTCCTGAAATAGTTAGTGGGAAAAGCCGGGACGATAAGAGCGTACAAGTGATAAGATAGTAAAAACAATAAGAGAATAAATGCGATAAGAAAGTAACTACGGTAAGCGTCTTAAAAGAAACTTAGAGAAGAGAAGATGACTGACATGGAAGACATGAAAGAAAGGTATGGAAGGCAGGTGAGTGCGGATGACGGCTGTGACACAGATGGAGCTTGGAATTTTGCTTTGGATTCAGAATCATCTGAGAACGGAGATCGGGACAGAATTTTGGCGGGCGATCACAATGCTTGGGAATGCTGGATGGTTCTGGATTTTTCTTACACTTGTTTTGATTCTTAATAAAAGAACAAAAACAGAGGGTATTGCATCTGCTCTCTCTCTTATCTTTGGCTTTCTTGTGACGAATCTTTTCTTGAAAAATCTGGTAGCGAGAACCAGACCATACGATTTTTCGACATTGATCGTTCCGTTGATTGTGCGCCCGCATGACTACTCGTTTCCGTCGGGACACACCTGTGCGTCGTTTGCATGCGCGCTGATCTGTTTTCATCTACTTCCGAAAAAAGCGGGGGTTCCTTTACTGATTTTGGCGGTGCTTGTGGCATTCTCGAGGCTTTATCTCGGTGTGCACTATCCAACGGATGTGCTTGGAGGTTTTCTCATTGCGCTTACCGGTAGCAGTCTGGTATTAAAGATGCGTCCGTACTGGGAGAAGAAGTTCTTGTCAGAGCCGGATAGCGGAGAGAAAAGACAGGATTGACGGAGCGGGAGAACAAAGGATTCGAAATAAGCATGAGAAAAATGAGTATGAGAAAGAGAAATAGAAATAGGTAAAAAAGACTACTTGCGGGAGGAAGAACGAAATATGACAAAACAGGAACGGACTTTGGAGATCATCCAGAGACTGAAGGAGGCATATCCGGATGCGGATTGTACGCTCAACTACGAAGAAGCGTGGAAATTGCTTGTGAGCGTGCGTCTCGCAGCGCAGTGCACCGATGCAAGGGTCAATCAGGTTGTGCCGGCGCTCTTTGAAAAATATCCGTCTCCTCAGGCACTTGCGAAGGCCCCGGTGGAATCGATCGAGGAGATCGTCAGACCGTGTGGTCTTGGACACAGTAAGGCGAGAGACATCAGCGCATGCATGAAGATGCTCTGTGAGAAATTCGGCGGACAGGTTCCGGATGATTTCGATGCTCTGCTCTCGCTTCCGGGAGTCGGGAGAAAGAGTGCAAACCTGATGATGGGCGATGTGTTTGGCAAGCCTGCAATCGTCACGGACACGCACTGCATCCGTCTTGTAAATCGAATGGGACTTGTGGACGGAATCAAGGAGCCAAAGAAGGTCGAGATGGCGCTCTGGAAGCTCGTTCCGCCGGAGGAGGGAAGTGAGCTCTGTCACCGCCTTGTCTGGCATGGACGGGAGGTCTGCACGGCACGCACGAAGCCGTACTGTGACCGGTGCTGTCTGAGTGACATTTGCCCGAAGGTGGGAGTATAAGTCGATGCTTTCATCGACTTGAATAAAATTTTATAGGTGTAAAGAAAAAATACTTGACACCGAAAATGTTTTCATGTATGATATCCAAGGTGATGTTATGGAAAGCATTGTAAAACAGAGTCTTCTGTATGATTTTTACGGAGAGCTTCTCACAGAACATCAGCGAAACGTCTATGAGGATGTGATCTTCAATGACATGTCGCTGAGTGAGATTGCGCAGGAACAGGGAATCAGCCGACAGGGTGTGCATGATCTGATCAAGCGCTGTGACCGGATTCTTGCCGGATACGAGGAGAAACTTCATTTGATTGAGAAGTTTCAGGAGACAAAGCAGCTGGTGACAGAGATCCGCGAGTTGACGCAGAGGTTTCAAGAGACAAACGACAGAAAATTGATTGAAAAAATAGAACAGATTTCCAGCGACATCATAGATCTGTGATGCGAAGGCAAAACTGACGCAGAAACAGCGAAAGCTGGGCAGGAGGATGTTAGATGGCTTTTGAGAGCTTATCCGATAAATTGCAAAATGTATTTAAGAACCTGCGAGGCAAGGGACGTCTGAGTGAAGCAGATGTAAAGACCGCACTGAAAGAAGTTAAGATGGCACTTCTCGAGGCGGATGTCAGCTTCAAGGTCGTCAAGCAGTTCATCAGCTCCGTTCAGGAACGGGCAGTCGGTGAGGAAGTGCTTGGTTCCCTTCAGCCGGGACAGATGGTAATCAAGATTGTAAATGAAGAACTCGTTCGACTGATGGGGTCGGAGACAACCGAGATTGCGCTTCGTCCGGCAAGTGAGATCACCGTCATTATGATGGCAGGTCTTCAGGGTGCAGGTAAGACGACGACCACGGCAAAGATTGCCGGAAAGATGAAGGCAAAGGGCAGAAAACCGCTTCTGGTAGCCTGTGATGTCTATCGTCCGGCAGCTATTCAACAGTTACAGATCAATGGAGATAAGCAGGGAGTACCGGTTTTCTCCATGGGTGAAAATCAGAATCCGGTCAACATTGCAAAAGCTGCCGTAGAGCATGCAAGCAAGAATGGATACAATGTTGTGATCCTCGATACGGCTGGTCGTCTTCATGTCGATGAGGACATGATGGAGGAGTTAGTCAACATCAAGGAGACGGTTCATGTCGATCAGACAATTCTCGTTGTCGACGCGATGACCGGACAGGATGCAGTCAATGTAGCATCGAGCTTCCAGGAGAAGGTCGGAATTGACGGTGTGATTTTAACGAAACTTGACGGTGATACCCGAGGCGGTGCGGCTCTCTCGATCCGTTCCGTGACAGGCAAGCCGATTCTCTATATTGGTATGGGAGAGAAGCTCTCCGATCTGGAACAGTTTTATCCGGATCGTATGGCATCCCGAATCCTTGGAATGGGCGATATCCTGACCCTGATCGAGAAGGCAGAACTTCAGGTCGATGAGGAGAAGGCGCGCGAGATGAGTCAGAAACTGCGAAAAGCAGAGTTTGACTACAACGATTTCCTTGAACAGATGGCTCAGATTAAGAAGATGGGCGGTCTGGGAAGCATCATGAGCATGATGCCGGGAATGGGACAGCTCAAGGGCGGAATTCCGGAAGTTGATGAGAAGTCGATGGACCGGATTGAGGCAATCATCCTTTCCATGACAAAGGAAGAACGGGCAAATCCCGCTCTGATGAATCCTTCGAGAAAACAGCGCATTGCGCGCGGTGCCGGAGTGGACATCAGCGAGGTGAATCGAATCGTCAAGCAGTTTGACCAGATGAAGAAGATGATGAAACAGCTTCCGGGCATGATGGGCGGTGGAAAGAAGAATCGCGGTGGTCTGGGCGGTCTCGGAAATATGCTGGGCAAATTTAAGATGCCTTTCTAAGCACAGGATAAAGATATTGAGCGAGAGAGGTCAGCAAATGGTTATTGTTTATGCAACATATGAACGGTATGAACGGTAACAATAAATGTGATAACAATACAGGAAGCTGTATTTGTTGATAAAAAAGAAAACAGATCAAGAAGATTGAAAGAAAGTCAAGGAGGCTAATTAAAATGGCAGTTAAGATGAGATTAAGAAGAATGGGCGCAAAGAAGAATCCTTTTTATAGAATCGTTGTAGCAGATGCTAGATCCCCGAGAGACGGAAGATTCATCGCTGAGGTTGGTACCTACGATCCGAACCTTGAGCCGAGCGGAATCAAGTTCAACGAGGAAGAGACCAAGAAGTGGCTGGCAACTGGCGCTCAGCCGACCGACCGTGTAGCAAAGCTGCTGAAGACTGCTGGTATTCAGTAATCTAAGTGGAGACAGCTATGAAAGATTTGGTTGAGGTGATTGCGAAAGCATTAGTAGACAATCCGAATGAGGTGGTTGTCACCGAGACTGAAAAAGACGGCGAGACTGTGATTGAACTGAAGGTTGCCCCGTCCGATATGGGCAAGGTGATTGGCAAGCAGGGACGCATTGCAAAAGCAATCCGCTCCGTTGTCAAGGCGGCTGCTTCAAAAGAAGAAAAAAAGGTTGTTGTCGATATTCAATAGCCGATTTGGCTGTCGCTGGGAGATTCCTGGCGACAGCTTTTTTTATATGATAGGAAATTGCGTCCTATCATGCAAAAAAGCTCCGCGAGGATGCGCATTTATATCATATTTTTTAGGAGAGTTTGAATGATGGAACAGACACTGCGAGTAGGTGTGATTTCTTCTACACATGGAGTACGCGGAGAGGTGAAGGTTTTTCCAACCACCGATGATCCGAAGCGTTTTAAAAAACTCAAGACCGTGATGCTCGATACCGGACGGGAAAAGCTGACCTTAAACATTGAGCAGGTAAAATTCTTTAAAAACATGGTCATCTTGAAATTTAAAGAGTTCAATGACATCAATGAGATCGAGAAATATAAGGGAAAAGATCTGCTGATCAACCGTGACCAGGCAGTAAAACTCGCACCGAACGAGAACTTCATCGTGGATTTGATCGGACTGAAGGTTGTGACGGATGAGGGTGTGGAGTTCGGTACACTGAAGGATGTCATGGAGACCGGAGCAAATGATGTCTACATCATTGACGGAAATGACGGAAAAGAATATCTCTTCCCGGCAATCAAGCAGTGTATTTTGAACATTGATCTCGAGGCTGGTGTGATCACCGTGCACATTTTGGACGGACTTCTTGATCTGTAAATAAATATAAGAAATTTTATAAGAAGTTTTGTTGAGAAATTTTATAAAGAATTATAAGACTAGATCTTAAAAGATGGAGGAAGAGAAGGTGAATTATCACATTCTGACACTGTTTCCGGAAATGGTGATGGACGGACTGAACACGAGCATCATCGGACGCGCCACAAAGAAAGGACTTCTCTCGATTGAGGCGATTAATATCCGGGATTATACAAAAGAAAAACACGGTCATGTGGACGATGCGCCGTACGGTGGCGGTGCCGGAATGGTGATGCAACCGGCTCCGGTCTGCGACGCGTATGAAGCACTCTGTGAGAAGATCGGGAAGCGTCCGCGAGTCCTCTACATGACTCCGCAGGGAAGGGTTTTTAACCAGAAGATCGCGGAGGAGCTCTCAAAGGAGGAGGATCTCGTCTTCCTCTGTGGACATTACGAAGGCATCGATGAGCGTGCGCTTGAGATGATCGTGACCGATTATCTCTCGATCGGAGACTACGTGTTGACGGGTGGAGAGCTTCCGGCGATGGTGATGATCGACTGTATTTCCCGTCTCGTGCCGGGAGTGCTCAACAACGATGTCTCCGCAGAGATCGAGTCGTTTCACGATAATCTGCTCGAATATCCGCAGTACACTCGCCCGGAAGTCTATGAGGGACGACAGGTTCCGGAGGTGCTTCTTTCCGGTCATCACAAGAAGATTGAGGAGTGGCGCAGAGAGCAGTCGATCAAGCGAACATTAGAGCGCCGTCCGGATCTTCTCGAGGATGCAGTTTTAAGCAAGAAGGAAAAAATTTACCTTGCAAAACTGCGGGCACAGCAAGAGGTGCAGAAATCACAAGAAGAGCAGAAAAATCAGGAATAAAAATAAGGTTACAGAAATAATTAGAAAAGTACTTGCAATTACAAAATGAATATGATAGAATTGATGCGTTGTGACGAAGAAAAAAGAGATATTCCTCTGTTGCGCGGGACGCATTAAGAATGTCAAGTAGATGAAGGAGGTTCACACAAATGAACGAAATTATTAAGAATATTGAAGCAGCTCAGCTGAAGGCATCTGTACCGGAGTTCCGTGTTGGTGATACTGTTAAGGTATACAACAAGATCAAAGAGGGTAACCGTGAGAGAATCCAGGTATTCGAGGGTACTGTAATCAAGAGACAGAATGGTGGCGCAAGAGAGACCTTCACCGTTCGTAAGAACTCTAACGGAATCGGTGTAGAGAAGACCTGGCCGGTACATTCCCCGTTCGTAGACAACATCGAGGTTGTTAGAAAGGGTAAAGTAAGACGTGCAAAACTGAACTATCTGAGAAGCAGAGTTGGTAAGGCTGCAAAGGTAAAAGAGCTGGTTAAATAATTTTGCGAATTTTGCGTAGACGAGAGGGGACAATGTTTATTGTCCCCCCTTTTGTTATTTTACATGTCGAGGATGCGTCGAGGACGCGTCCATTGATTATAACACGAAGGGATGCAGAAAGAACTACGTAAAAAATGCATGGAGAAATGCATACAGAAACGTAAAGGTATCCTTTTGTGTCAGAGATGAATATGGAGTATTTTCGTGTATTTTTATCAAAGTGATGAAAGCAACCTGGTTCGGCGTGTGTCCAGCTGGGTGGTGGATATTGCAGTCGCATTGGCGTTCGCCTGGTTTTTCCTCAATTTTTTTGGTTCTCAGATTGTAGTTGGAGGTCCTTCCATGCAACCCCTCTTAAATTCGGGGGATGTAGTTCTGATCAACAGGATGGCTTATGATTTTGGAAAACCGGATCGCATGGACGTTGTCGTGTATGAGCGGGAGGACCAGAAGACAAATGTGAAGAGGGTGATTGGAATCCCCGGCGATACGGTTCACATTCAAAACGGGACAGTTTACATCAATGGAGAGGTCTTTGAGGAGGCAGGGACGGTGTCGCTTGCAGGTCTGGCGGAGACCCCGATCACACTTGACGAGAAGGAGTATTTTCTTCTGGGGGATAACCGGGAGAGCAGTGAGGATAGCCGTTTCGTCAATGTAGGAAATATCAGAGAAGAGCAGATTATCGGGAAGGTGTGGCTTCGGATCGCCCCGCTTTCCGGGTTTGGGCTGATACGATCATAGAGATTGTATACAACTTTTGTAACATAAATTTGGGATAGGAGGAAAAAATTTGAATATTCAGTGGTATCCGGGACATATGACAAAGGCGAAGAGAGCCATGAAAGAGGATATCAAACTCATTGATCTGATTGTGGAGCTTGTAGATGCGCGTGTACCGCTTGCAAGTCGCAATCCGGATATTGATGAGCTTGGAAAGGGAAAGGCGCGCCTGATCTTACTCAACAAGGCAGATCTTGCAGATGAGCGCGCGAGTGCGATGTGGGCATCGTGGTTTCAGTCAAAAGGCTGTTTTGTAGTCAAGCTCGATTCAAGAAGCAAGGCGGGAATCAAGCAGATTAATGCAGTGGTGCAGGAGGCTTGTAAGGAGAAGATTGAGAGAGATCGCCGTCGTGGCATTTTAAATCGTCCGGTTCGTGCGATGGTAGTTGGTATCCCGAATGTAGGAAAGTCTACATTTATTAACTCATTTGCAGGAAAGGCATGTGCAAAGACCGGAAATAAGCCGGGTGTGACGAAGGGAAATCAGTGGATTCGTCTCAACAAGACCTTAGAGCTTCTCGACACTCCCGGAATTCTTTGGCCGAGATTTGAGGATCAGCGTGTTGGTCTGCTTTTAGCGATGATCGGATCAATCAACGATGAGATCCTCAACAAGGACGAGCTTGCAGTGGAACTGATTCGTCTGCTGATGCAGAGATGTCCGGAGACGATGACGGAGCGCTATAAGTTAGATGGAATGAGCGAAGAAGAGAAAAACGAGCCGGGAGAGATCCTTGCCCAGATTGCCCGCGCGCGTGGATGTCTGAAAAAGGGTGGAGAGCCGGATTACAGCAAGGCATCGGCAATTCTGATTGAGGATTTCCGTTCTGGTCGTCTCGGTCGAATCACACTGGAGCTTCCGCCAAGATCGGATGAATCCGACAAGACGGAAGTAAAAGCAACAGCAGATAAAACGGAGGCAAGGTGATGGCACTGAGAGAACTCAAGGGAGAAAAACTTCAGGCAGAGCTGGAGCGCCTGAAAAAAATGCGCGAATATGAGGACACTTATGCGGCGTGTAGTGCAATCTGCGGAATTGACGAGGCAGGACGAGGACCTCTCGCAGGTCCGGTTGTCGCAGGCGCCGTGATTCTTCCACCGGATTGTGATATCCTGTATCTGAATGATTCCAAGAAACTTTCCGAGAAGCGCAGAGAGGCTCTTTTTGTTGAGATTCAGGAGAAGGCAGTCGCATGGAGTGTTGGTATTGTCGGACCGGATGTGATTGATGAGATCAACATCTTGCAGGCAACTTATGAGGCAATGCGCCGTGCGATCGCAGGTCTTGGTGTCCAGCCGGATCTTCTGCTCAACGATGCAGTGACGATCCCGGGAATCGAGATTCCGCAGGTACCGATCATCAAGGGAGACGCAAAGAGCCTTTCCATCGCCGGAGCGAGTGTGCTCGCGAAAGTGACGAGGGATCACATGATGATCGAGTACGACAAGATTTTCCCGGAGTACGGATTTGCAAAGCATAAGGGATATGGAACAGCTATGCATACTGAGGCACTCAGAAAGTATGGTCCATGCCCGATCCATCGCAGAAGTTTTATCGGAAAGATCATGCAGGAAAGCGGAAAATGAATCGCCGTGCAGTCGGATCAAAATATGAACAAATCGCAAAAGAATGGCTAAAAAAACAGGGACTTACAATTCTCGCACAGAATTTTCGATCGAGAACAGGAGAGATTGACCTGATTGCGAGAGATGAGAGGACAATCATCTTTGTGGAAGTCAAGTATCGAAGCTCGGTCTCGACCGGAGATCCAGCCGAGGCGGTCGGCTGGCAGAAGCAGATGAAGATCCGAAATACCGCAAGATATTATCTCTATCGAAACCATTATGCGGAAGGGACACCCTGCCGTTTTGATGTGGTCGCAATACTCGGGGGCGAGGTGCGCTGGATTAAAAATGCATTTTGACAAATGTGTGGAATTATAAGGCTTTTCAGGAGGAAGGACGATGGCAGATTGGATCAGAAAACAGGATGCAAGAGAACAGGTAAACATAAATCAGAAAAACAGAGTCTGCTATCTGACATTTCCGGCGCTTGAGCAGACCGGAATGGTGTCACATGCCTTTTCGACGAGGATCGGCGGGGTGAGTGAGGGAATCTTCTCGACAATGAATTTTGGATTCACAAGAGGGGACAACCCGGCGCATGTGCTGGAGAATTATCAGCGGATGGCAAATGTTCTTGATGTCGACATGGAAAAGATGGTGCTGTCCTACCAGACTCATACGACGAATGTGCGCAGAGTCACGGAGGAAGACCTTGGAAAAGGTGTGGTCTATCCGCGCGATTACAGAGATGTGGATGGTTTGATTACAGATATCCCGGGCGTTACGCTTGTGACCTTCT
Source organism: Brotaphodocola sp. (assembly GCF_983179755.1). NCBI lineage: Bacteria > Bacillati > Bacillota > Clostridia > Lachnospirales > Lachnospiraceae > Brotaphodocola > Brotaphodocola sp. The sequence continues at coordinate 52,047 of NZ_CFAHBC010000010.1, forward strand.
ATGCAGACTGTGTGCCGCTCTACCTGCTTGATCCGGTTCATTGTGCGATTGGACTGTCTCACTCAGGCTGGAGAGGAACGGTTCATCGCATGGGAAAGGCGACGCTTGATGAGATGGAGAAAGCCTTCGGGACAAATGCCTCCGATGTGATTGCCTGCATTGGACCGAGCATTTGCCAGGATTGCTTTGAGGTCGGTGCTGAGGTTGTCGAGGAGTTTGCGACGACCTTCGCACCAGAGTATCACAAAGAATTATTCTACCGCAAGGAAAACGGTAAATATCAGCTGAATCTCTGGAGAGCAAATGAGATCATTTTTGCAGAACGCGGAGTAAAGCCGGAGAACATTCACACGACAGACATCTGCACGCGCTGTAACCCGGATTTCCTGTTTTCACATCGTGCGGTTGGAAAAGATCGTGGAAATCTTTCGGCATTTCTATGCCTAAAAGAAAAATAAGAAAACGGAGCCCCCGTATATCGATATGTATAGACAAAGAAAAGGCTATTGCAAAACAGATCGTTTTCTGCCCTGCAATAGCCTCTCTTATTGTTAATTCTGCATTTTACTAACTGCTAATTTTATGCCTTCATGCTATTATATTTATTTGATGGAGCCAATATAATCGTATCCGTCGGAATGGTATCTGCGGAGCAGATTCTGGATCTTTTCTGTCGGGGACAGAGAAGCACCGATAGAAACATCGTGGTTGAAGGAGTTGATGATGGCAGCGATGTATTTGCTCATATCAGCCTCTAAGTACCACGGGCGATCAAGAAGCTCGGACGGACGATAGTTTAAGTTGGTCGTGATGACATAGTCGATGTAACCACGGTTGTAAAATTCATCAAATTTCTCAAGTCCTCCGGTGAACAGACCGAAGGTACAGCAAACGATAACCTTGTCAGCCTTGCGCTCCTTCAGCTCTTTTGCGGTATCGAGCATACTCTCGCCGGAAGCGATCATATCATCGATGATCAGAACGGTCTTGCCTTCTACGGAAGAACCGAGGAACTCATGAGCAACGATCGGGTTTCTTCCATTTACAACGCGGGAGTAATCACGGCGCTTGTAGAACATACCCATATCGACACCGAGGTTGTTTGCCAGATAAACAGCGCGGTTCATTGCACCCTCATCCGGGCTGATGATCATCAGGTGATCCTTATCAATCTTTAAGGACCGGTCATGCTTGAACAGAGTCTTTACGAACTGATAGGTCGGCATGAAGTTGTCAAATCCGTTTAACGGGATTGCATTCTGCACGCGCGGGTCATGAGCGTCGAAGGTGATGATGTTGGAGACACCCATCTCTACAAGCTCCTCAAGTGCCATTGCGCAGTCTAAGGATTCACGCTTGGTGCGCTTATGCTGACGACCCTCATATAAAAATGGCATAATCACGTTGACACGGTGTGCCGTTGCGACAGAAGCACCGATGATACGCTTGAGATCCTGAAAATGATCATCCGGTGACATGTGGTTGGTGTATCCGCATACGGTGTATGGAATGCTGTAATTGGTGACATCCACCATTGCGAACAGATCGACACCGCGGACAGACTCGTTGATCACACCCTTTGCCTCACCAGAACCGAAACGCGGACAAGAACAGTTCAGAAGATAAGAATCTACATCGTAACCGCGATAGTTGAGGTCTTTTTCGCGACGAATCAACTCTTCTGTATCGTTTCTGCGGAATTTGACGATGTGGTCATTGACCTTGCCAGCGAGATCCCGGCAACTTTCCAGAGCTGCGATTTTGAGTGGTGCAACCGGAAGAACATCATTGAACACATAATTATTTGCCATTTTTAAGCTCCTTCACAAATATATTCGGTTAAATTGAAGTTAAATTCATCCTCATTTATACCATTTTGAAAACAAGGCAGTCAATAGGCAAATGTCGAATTTCGTAAAAAAAAACAAAGTCTTGTTTCTTTACAAAGAGAGGGAATCTTGTTATGATAAAAAGACGGGTATATGGAAAGAATGTAGAACTTAGAAATCTAATAAAAATTTATAAGTAAGTAGGGAAGAAAATTTAAATGAAGAAAAAAGGTCATTTGATAAAATCCATTGATCCGGGTTCGATTGCGGAGGAGCTCGAGCTTGAGGCAGGAGACCGCCTGCTGACAATCAATGGAAATGAAGTAGAAGATATCTTTGACTATGAGTACTACGTTGACAGCGAGAGCATGGTCATGGAGATTGAGAAGGCGGACGGTGAGCTGTGGGAACTTGAGATCGAGAATGACTACGAGGACCTCGGAATCAACTTTGAGAATGGTCTGATGAGTGATTACAAGTCATGCAGTAACAAGTGCATCTTCTGTTTTATCGACCAGATGCCACCGGGAATGAGAGAGACCCTTTATTTTAAGGACGATGACTCACGCCTCTCATTTCTTCAGGGAAATTACGTCACACTGACGAACATGAAAGAGCATGATATTCAGCGTATCATCGATTTCAAGCTTGCGCCGATCAACATTTCCGTGCACACGACGAATCCGAAACTGCGCTGTGAGATGCTTCACAACCGCTTTGCGGGACGGGCGCTTGAGAACATCGATCGTCTTTATCAGGCGGACATTCCGATGAACGGACAGATCGTTCTCTGCCCGGAGGTAAACGACGGGGAGGAGCTTGACCGCACGATCGGAGACCTCGCAAAGTACATTCCGTGTATGCAGAGTCTGTCGGTCGTTCCGGTCGGACTGACGAAGTACCGCGACGGTCTTTTTCCGATGAAACCGTTTGACAGGAAACGTGCGGAGGATGCACTTGAGATCATTGAGCGCTGGCAGAAAAAGATTTATGCAGAGCACGGAATTCACTTTGTTCAGGCGAGTGATGAGTTCTATATCTTAGCGGAGCGCCCGATGCCGGAGGAGGAGCGCTACGACGGTTATATCCAGCTTGAGAATGGAGTCGGCATGCTTCGCCTTCTCGACACCGAGGTCACTGAGGCGCTTGAGGAATTGAAGAAGGAACAGAAAAAGGAACAGAATAAAAAGAATCACCACAAAGACCAGAAAAATAAGAAGAGCCATAAGCGTCAGAATAGGCAGGGGGATTCGGACAGCCAGAAAACGGTGGAGGCAGTCGAGGCGGAGGAACTCTCGATTGCGACCGGAAAACTTGCCTACCCGTATCTGAAAAAGCAGATTGAAAAAATCATGAAGGACTTTCCGCAGAAAAAGGTGCATATCTATGAGATCCGCAATGATTTCTTCGGTCCGATGATCACAGTTGCAGGTCTGATTACGGGACAGGATTTAAAAGCCCAGCTGACCGGCCAGAAACTCGGCCAGAGACTGCTGCTTCCGGCATGCATGTTTAGAAGCGGGGAAGAGGTCTTTCTCGACGATGTGACGCGCACGGAACTGCAAAATGCTTTACAAGTTCCGGTGAATATTGTAAAATCAAGCGGACAGGATCTTGTTGATGCAATCCTGTACCCGGAGATTGAACAAAATACTGAACATAATAAATACGAATTGAAGGAGATTTGAGAATGAGCAAACCGATTGTAGCGATTGTAGGACGCCCGAACGTGGGAAAATCCACCCTGTTCAACGTGCTGGCGGGGGAGACGATTTCGATCGTAAAAGACACCCCGGGCGTAACCAGAGACCGTATCTATGCGGACTGTACCTGGCTGAACATGAACTTTACACTGGTGGATACCGGTGGTATCGAGCCGGACAGCAAGGACATCATTCTCTCCCAGATGAGAGAGCAGGCACAGATTGCGATTGACACGGCAGATGTCATCATTTTCCTTGTGGATGTGAGACAGGGACTTGTCGATTCCGACGCAAAGGTAGCGGACATGCTCAGAAAGTCCGGCAAGCCTGTCGTTCTGGCAGTCAACAAAGTCGACAGCTTCCAGAAGTTTGGCAACGATATTTACGAGTTTTACAACCTTGGAATCGGCGATCCGATCGCAGTTTCCGGTGCTTCCCGTCTTGGAATCGGTGATCTGCTTGACGAGGTAAGCCGTCACTTTACGACTGATCAGATGGAAGATGCAGAGGACGAGCGTCCGCGTGTGGCGATCATCGGAAAGCCGAACGTTGGAAAATCTTCGATCATCAATAAGATCCTCGGTGAGGATCGCGTGATTGTGTCCAACATTGCCGGTACGACCCGTGATGCGGTTGATACCGAGGTGGTTCACAACGGAACCGAGTATGTCTTCATCGATACCGCAGGACTCAGAAGAAAGAGCAAAATTAAAGAGGATCTTGAGCGTTACAGCATCATCCGTACTGTATCCGCTGTGGAGCGTGCCGATGTAGTCATCCTTGTGATTGACGCAGTTGAGGGCGTGACCGAGCAGGATGCAAAGATTGCCGGAATCGCGCACGACAGAGGCAAGGGAATCATCGTCGCAGTCAACAAGTGGGACGCGATCGAGAAGAATGACAAGACGATCTACGAATACACAAAGAAGATCAAAGACACGCTCTCCTTTATGCCGTATGCCGAGATGCTCTTCATCTCTGCGGTGACAGGACAGCGTATGAACAAGCTGTTTGATCTGATTGATATGGTGCGCGAGAACCAGACTCTGCGTGTTGCAACCGGTGTCCTCAATGAGATTATGACCGAGGCTGTTGCGATGCAGCAGCCGCCGTCTGACAAGGGCAAGCGTCTGAAACTCTACTACATGACCCAGGTAGCGGTAAAACCGCCGACCTTCGTCATCTTTGTAAACGACAAGAACCTGATGCATTTCTCCTATGTTCGTTACCTTGAGAACAGGATTCGTGAATCCTTTGGATTTAAGGGAACCGCACTGAAATTCATCGTGCGTGAGCGTTCCGGGAAGGAGCAGTAATGGAGCGTCTGATCTGTCTTGTGATGGGATATGTCTTCGGTCTGTTTCAGACGGGGTATCTGTACAGCCGTTCCAAACATATGGATATCCGCAATTACGGAAGTGGCAACTCAGGAAGTACGAATGTTCTTCGCGTGATGGGAAAAAAAGCGGGACTTGTGGTCTTTCTCGGAGATGCAGGCAAGATGATCCTTGCCTGTCTCCTGACGCGTGTGATCTTTCGCAGTCAGCCGGAATCTCTGTATCTCTACCTGCTTTACACGGGATTTGGAGTAATTCTGGGGCACAATTTCCCGTTCTACATGGGATTTAAGGGCGGAAAAGGCATTGCGGCTTCCGCAGGTCTTCTCGCCTCGACAGACTGGCGTCTGATGCTGATCTGTCTCGTCGTGTTTGTGATGGCAGTCGCAATCACGCGCTATGTCTCCCTCGGCTCGATTCTTGTGATGATCTGCTTTGCGATCGGAATGATTTACTTTGGATTGATTCGCAGGGATTATGGTCTGGCAGATTCCTGTCAGACTGAGTTTGCCGGGATTGCTCTTGCGATTTCCCTGATGGGAATATGGAGACACCATACCAATATCCGTCGCCTTTTAAACGGCACAGAGAACAAGCTCGGAGCGAAGAAAAACGCATAACACATGAATACTCTCGGAATCTGACAGAATGGGTTTCGGGAGTATTTGTATATTTAAGTCGGGGTAGTTCACATAAACGCCGACTTGAACTTAAGCAAAAAATAAGGAGAAAAAACTATGGCACAGATTGGCATCATTGGAGGGGGAACCTGGGGAATTGCGCTTGCGTCACTCGTTCATGAAAACGGACATCAGGTGACGGTCTGGTCTGCATTCGAGAAGGATGCAAAGTATTTAAGAGAGAACCGGGTTCAGAAAAATCTTCCGGATCTTATTCTTCCGGCAGATATGGAGTTTACGGCGGATATGGAAACTGCGCTGAAAGACAAGGATCTTGTTGTAACAGTTGTCCCTTCTATCTATATTCGGGAGACAGCAAGAAAGATGGCACCGTTCGTCAGGGACGGACAGATTGTCGTCAACGCGTCAAAGGGAATCGAGGCAGAAACGCTGGATTTTTTGTCGGAAATCCTTGAGGAGGAACTGCCAAATGCGGATATCGCTGTGCTGTCCGGCCCGAGCCATGCGGAGGAGGTCAGCCGGTCTTTGCCGACAACGTGTGTCGCAGGCGCGAAGAGCAGAAAGACCGCAGAGTACATCCAGAGTATTTTTATGAGTCCGGTCTTTCGTGTGTATACAAGCTCGGACATCACCGGAATTGAGATCGGTGGGGCGCTCAAAAATGTGATTGCGCTCGCAGCGGGAATTGCGGACGGTCTCGGATACGGGGACAATACGAAGGCAGCGCTGATCACGAGAGGAATTTCAGAGATCTCAAGACTTGGAGTCGCAATGGGCGGAAAACCTGAGACGTTCGGTGGACTCACCGGAATCGGAGATCTGATTGTGACGTGCGCGAGCATGCACAGCCGAAACCGCAGAGCTGGAATCCTGATCGGAAAGGGATATTCGATGGAAGAGGCGATGGCGGAAGTCAAGATGGTTGTCGAGGGTGTTTACTCTGCAAAGGCGGGACTTGCACTTGCAAAGAAATATGAGATTTCGATGCCGATCATCACGGCGGTCAATGAGGTGCTGTTTGACGGAAGACCGGCAGGTGAGGCGGTTCAGGATCTGATGCTCCGTGATCGAACCGTGGAGAGCCCGGCGATTGGCTGGGAGTGATTTTACTGGGAATATTTAGCGTGGTAAAGAAAAAAGTCTTGACAAGCATTTTTCAGACAACTATAATAAATCCAAGCTTGTATGCAGATCACATTTGATCTGTAAACCTCCTGTCAGACGATGGGATGGTAAAGAGGAGGAATCATTATGAAAAAGAGATTTATGAGTGCAGGTATGGCAGCAGTTGTTGCAATGGCATCTTTAACTGCTTGTGGCGGCAGCGCAAGCACCGAGACGACCGCAGCAGATGCAAAGGCAGAGACTTCCGCAGAGGCTGGCGAGAGCAGTGCAGAGGCAGGTATCGCAGAAGGTGGTACCTTGAAGATCGGCGTAATCGGACCGCTGACCGGTGCAGCAGCTTCCTATGGTATTGCAGTTCAGAACGGTGCAGATCTGGCAGTTAAGGAGATCAACGAGGCTGGCGGTATCAACGGAATGAAGGTTGAGCTGAAGGCTGAGGATGATGAGAACGATCCGGAGAAGTCTGTCAATGCATACAACACTCTGAAGGACTGGGGTATGCAGATGCTGGTTGGTACAACCACTTCCAAGCCGTGTATCGCAGTTGGAGCTGAGTCTGCAAGCGACAACATGTTCCAGATCACTCCGTCTGGCTCCGCAGTAGAGTGTGTATCCAACCCGAACGTCTTCCGTGTTTGCTTCGCAGATCCGGATCAGGGTACTGCTTCTGCTCAGTACATTGGTGAGCATCAGCTGGCTACCAAGGTTGCAATCATCTACGACAGCTCTACCGAGTACTCTTCCGGTATTCGTGAGTCCTTCGTAAAAGAGGCTGCAAATCAGGGTATCGAGATCGTTGCAGATGAGGCATTTACCGCAGACAGCAATACCGATTTCTCCGTACAGCTGGACAAGGCAAAGGATGCAGGCGCAGAGCTCGTATTCCTGCCGATCTACTATCAGGAGGCTTCTGTTATCCTGAAGCAGGCTGCTGACAAAGAGTTCGCTCCGACTTTCTTCGGATGTGACGGTATGGACGGAATCCTGACCGTTGAGAACTTTGACAAGTCTCTGGCAGAGGGCCTGATGCTTCTGACTCCGTTCTCCACCACTGAGGAGGGCAGTGAGGAATTCACCAAGTCTTACACCGATGCTTATGGCGTGGAGCCGATCCAGTTCGCAGCTGATTCCTACGATGCAGTTTATGCAATTAAGGCAGCAGCAGAGAAGGCTGGCATCACCGCTGACATGAGCGTATCTGATATGTGCGATGCAATGGAGACTGCTATGACCGAGATCACCATCCAGGGTCTGACCGGTGCAGACATGAGCTGGAATGCAAACGGTGAGCCGAACAAGGCACCGAAGGCAGCTAAGATCGTAGATGGCATTTACGAGATGGAGAAATAAGAGATTGCTGATCGTGCAATGCATGAGCAGGAGAGATTGTTTCTCTGATGAGTCAGATTTTCCTCACAGAAGATTTGCCTTTGAACGTTTAAAAAGATTTGTTTTGTGTGAGAACTGATTCGATCCGAAAGAGGGTCGTCGAAAGACGGCTCTCTTTTTCGTTTCAAAAATGCTTACCTGTGTACAGTAATCCGTCTGTGTCTTTGTAGCAAAGACATTTGTAACTTACACTTGAACTTCCTATCCTACTATGCTATAATTCGACATGTTATTGTTTTTCAAGAAAAATACAAAGAGGTGTGTGGTACATGAGTTTTCTGTCTTATTTGATCAATGGAATCAGCCTGGGCAGTATTTACGCGATCATCGCGCTGGGATACACGATGGTATACGGAATCGCAAGAATGCTGAACTTCGCTCACGGCGATATCATCATGGTAGGTGGATTTGTGATTTTCACCTGTGTCAGCACGATGGGATTCCCTCCGTTAGTGGGTGTCCTCGTAGCTGTGATTGCCTGCACGGTTCTCGGTGTTATGATCGAGCGTGTGGCATATAAGCCCCTCCGTGGAACTTCTTCTCTTGCCGTACTGATTACGGCAATCGGTGTCAGCTATCTGCTTCAGAATGCGGCACTTCTTATTTTCGGATCGAATGCGCGTCAGTTTACCTCCGTTGTAAACGTTCCAAGCCTGAAGCTGGCTGGCGGTGCGCTGTCGATTTCCGGTGTCACGATGGTGACGATTCTTACCTGTATCATCATCATGGCAGGTCTGATGACCTTCATCAACAAGACGAAGATCGGTCAGGCAATGCTTGCGGTTTCTGAGGATACCGGAGCAGCAACCCTGATGGGAATTGATGTAAACCGAACGATTGCCGTGACATTCGCAATCGGTTCTGCACTTGCAGCAATCGCAGGTGCGCTGTTGTGTTCCACTTATCCGTCCCTGACTCCGTACACCGGATCGATGCCGGGAATCAAGGCATTCGTGGCAGCAGTATTCGGCGGAATCGGATCGATCCCGGGTGCACTGATCGGAGGCATTCTTCTCGGTGTGATCGAGAACCTTTCCAAGGCATACATTTCTTCCCAGCTCTCGGATGCGATCGTATTTGCAGTTCTGATTGTAGTTCTGCTTGTGCGTCCTACCGGTATTATGGGAAAGAAGATTACGGAGAAAGTGTAGGTGGGAAGAATGAAGAAAAACAAATTGCTGATTCAGAACAGCATCACGTATGCAATCATCATCGGATGCTGGATTCTGGTGCAGATCCTTGCCAGTACGGGTCATATGACCAGTCTGATGAAGGGACTTCTTGTACCTCTTTGCATATATGTGATCATGGCAGTATCTCTGAACCTGACGGTTGGTATTCTTGGTGAGCTGAGTCTGGGCCATGCCGGATTCATGTGTCTGGGAGCCTTTTCCGGCGCCTTCTTTACAAACTGTATGGCAAATGTAATCCCGAGCGTGCAGGTGCGTTTCTTCTTTGCTCTGCTGATCGGTGCTCTCGTTGCAGGTGTTTTCGGCATTCTGATCGGAATCCCGGTTCTGCGTCTTCGCGGAGACTATCTGGCAATCGTGACGCTGGCGTTCGGTGAGATCATCAAGAACCTGTTAAATGCAATCTATGTCGGTATGGATCAGAGCGGTTTCCACTTCTCCTTCAAGGATACGACTTCCCTTGGAATGGATGACACCGGTGTTGTCATCATCAAGGGTGCTCAGGGTATCACCGGAACCCCGAAGGCAGCGACGTTCACGATCGGTATCATTCTCGTGCTTCTGACGCTGTTTGTCGTCCTGAACCTGATCAATTCCCGTTCCGGACGTGCAATCATGGCAATCCGTGACAACCGCATTGCAGCTGAGTCTGTCGGCATCAATATCACGAAGTTCAAGCTGATGGCATTCTCGATTTCCGCATCCCTCGCAGGTGTGGCAGGTGTTCTCTACGGACACAATCTTTCGAGCCTTGCAGCTACCCCGAAGAACTTCGGTTACAACCAGTCGATCATGATCCTCGTATTTGTTGTACTCGGAGGACTTGGAAATATTCGCGGTTCCATCATTGCGGCAGTTGTTCTGACAATGCTTCCGGAGCTTCTGCGCGGACTTAACGATTACCGTATGCTGATCTATGCAATCGTGCTGATCGTGATGATGATCTTTAACTCCAGCCCGAAGGCAATCGAGATGCGTTCGGTATTCATGGACAAGATCAAAAAGAACCGGAAGGAGGCTGCATAAAATGGCAATGTTAGAGGTAAAAAATATCAGCATTTCCTTCGGCGGACTGAAAGCAGTCAATGATTTCAGCGTGACGATCGAGAAAGGACAGCTCTACGGTCTGATCGGACCGAATGGAGCAGGAAAGACGACGGTATTCAACCTGTTGACGGGTGTGTACAAGCCGGATACCGGTACCATTCTTCTCGATGGAAAGAATATCACCGGACGCAGTACGATCGAGATCAATCAGGATGGAATCGCGCGTACCTTCCAGAACATTCGTCTGTTCAAGGAGCTGAGCGTTCTTGACAACGTAAAAGTCGGACTGCACAACCATTTCAAGTATTCCACGATCGAGGGAATCCTGCGTCTGCCGAGATACTATAAGGTTGAAAAGCAGATGAATGAGCGTGCGATGGAGCTTTTGAAGGTGTTTGAGCTTGATTCTGTCGCAGATTACAAAGCATCGAACCTGCCTTACGGTGCACAGAGAAAGCTCGAGATTGCCCGTGCACTTGCGACGGAGCCGAAACTTCTCCTTCTCGATGAGCCGGCAGCAGGAATGAACCCGAACGAGACCGCAGAGCTGATGGATACGATCCGTTTCGTTCGCGACAATTTTGATATGACGATTCTGCTGATCGAGCACGACATGAAGCTGGTATCTGGTATCTGCGAGAAGCTGACCGTACTGAACTTCGGTCAGGTGCTGACGCAGGGTGACACACAGACCGTGCTGAACGATCACCGTGTTATCACCGCATATCTGGGAGAGTAGGAGGAGACACGAAATGGCAATACTGGAAGTTAAAAATCTGGAAGTGTTTTACGGAGTCATCCAGGCCATCAAGGGAATCTCCTTTGAGGTAAATCCGGGTGAGATCATTGCGCTGATTGGTGCAAACGGAGCAGGAAAGACAACAACGCTTCAGACGATCACCGGACTGATTCCGTCGAAGGCGGGACAGATCATTTATGAGGGACAGGACATCACGAAGATTCCGGGTCACAAGCTGGTTTCGATGGGAATCGCTCACGTGCCGGAGGGACGTCGCGTATTCGCAGGTCTGACCGTCCTTCAGAACCTTTATCTGGGCGCTTACACCAGAAAAGACAAGAAAGAGATGGAAGATACGCTTGAGATGATCTATGAGCGTTTCCCGCGTCTGAAAGAGCGTCGCGATCAGCTGTCCGGAACACTCTCCGGTGGTGAGCAGCAGATGCTTGCAATGGGACGTGCGCTGATGTCTCATCCGAAGCTGATCGTACTCGACGAGCCGTCGATGGGTCTGTCTCCGATCTATGTAAATGAGATCTTTGACATCATCCAGAAGATCAATCAGGATGACGGCGTGACGGTTCTTCTCGTTGAGCAGAACGCAAAGAAGGCACTCTCGATCGCAGACCGTGCTTACGTTCTTGAGACCGGAAAGATTGCACTCAGCGGAGATGCTCAGGCACTGATGAACGATGATTCGGTCAAGAAGGCATATCTGAGTGAGTAAGCCATCTCTTTGGTCATAAAATCTTTCGTTAGATATTGTTAGATATTGGATTGGTCACGAAAAGTTTTCAAATATCTGTGGATATAAATAAACAATCTATAAAATTCAGAAAATTTATCGAAAAAGAGGGAAAAGTTATAGACTTTTTCCTCTTTTTTGTGGTATAAATAAGATAACCGTTCGGCATGTGCAGATTTCTCACCGCATATATTTTTAGAAGATGTGTGGGGCAAAAAGGCTGAGGGGAGAGATCTGCATGGACCATTTTGATGTATATAAAGACATTCAGGCGCGGACGAAGGGAGAGATTTATCTCGGGGTTGTCGGGCCGGTGAGAACCGGAAAATCGACGTTCATCAAGCGGTTTATGGAGCAGATGGTGCTCCCCGATATTCAGGATGAGCATCAGAAGAACCGTACCCGCGATGAACTCCCGCAGAGTGCGACGGGAAAGACGATCATGACCACAGAACCGAAATTTATCCCGAAGGAGGCGGCAGAGATTGAGCTTGCCGATAAGACGCAGGCGAAGATCCGATTGATTGACTGTGTGGGATTCATGGTGGAAGGGGCAGGAGGTCATATTGAGAATGACAGAGAGCGCCTTGTGAAGACTCCGTGGTTTGAGGAGGAGATTCCGTTTACCCGGGCAGCTGAGATCGGTACGCGCAAAGTTATTAAAGACCATTCCACGATCGGAATCGTGGTGACGACAGACGGATCATTCGGAGAGATCAAGCGGGAGGCGTATTTACCGGCGGAAGAGACCGCCGTTGCAGAATTAAAAGAGATCGGGAAACCATTTCTGATTCTGCTCAACTCAGATCGCCCTTACTCCGAAGAGACGAGAAAACTTGCCGGGGAACTTGAGGAGAAGTATCGGGTGACGGTTCTTCCGGTCAACTGTGAGCAACTGAAACGGGAGGATATCTGCCGGATTCTTGAGAAAGTATTGAACGAATTTCCGGTGACGGAGGCAGATTTTGATATTCCTGGGTGGCTTGAGATTTTGCCATCCTCGCATTGGCTCAAGGAGCAGGTGATTTCAGCGGTGCGCGAGGCGATGGCGAAGATCAGATACATGAAGGATGTTCCGTCTGAATTTGACCTTCCGGAGCAGACTGCGATTCGTCAGATGAAGACGGATCGGCAGAATCTCTCAAACGGAAAGGTCGAGATTACGGTCGTTCTCGATGAGGAATCGTATTATCAGGTGCTCAGTGATTTTGCGGGAGTTGTGGTGGAGGATGAGTACCAGCTGATGCAAAAACTTAGACAGCTGGCATCGATGCAGAGCGAATACGACAAGGTGCGCGGTGCACTCAGCCAGGTGAGATTGAAAGGATATGGGGTTGTGACACCAGAACGCTCTGAGATTCTTCTTGACGAGCCGACGGTGATTCGCCACGGAAACCGCTATGGAGTGAAGATGAGGGCGCAGGCGCCGTCGATCAGTCTGATTCGTGCACAGATTCAGACGGAGATTGCTCCGATTGTGGGAAGTGAAGAACAGGCGAGAGACCTGATTGCGTATATGAAGGAGAATGCAGGCAAGAAGGAAGATGGGATCTGGGACACGAATATTTTCGGAAAATCGATCGAGCAGATCGTGGAGGATGGAATTCAGGCAAAGGTCAACCAGATGACCGAGGAGTGTCAGGCACGTCTTCAGGATGCGATGCAGAAGATCATCAATGACAGCAATGGAGGGCTGATCTGTATTATTATCTGAGTCAATTGAGCCAAATTTTCATGATGAGTGAAACATGATGAGTTAGAAACGCAAAACTTAATAATGAGCTTGTCTGGGGAAGAGTTTGAGAGTACAAGCGAGAAAGTGAGGTATCCTTATGAGGTTAATGTTCATCGGTGCGGATCATGAAGTGACGGGTAGTTGTCATTATCTGGAAGTAGGAAATACGAAACTCTTTGTGGACTGTGGAATGGAGCAGGGAACGAATATCTATGAGAATGTGGAACCGCCGGTTCCGTACTCAGATCTTGATTTCGTGCTTGTGACGCACTCCCACATCGATCATGTCGGTTTACTGCCGTATATTTATGCACGAGGATTCCGGGGAAGAATCATTGCGACGATGGCGACCTGTGATCTGTGTAACATCATGCTTCGAGACAGTGCACACATTCAGGAGATGGAGGCGGAATGGAAGAACCGAAAAGCCCGCCGTGCCGGAAAGCCGGAGGTGGAGCCTCTCTATGAGATGGCAGATGCAGAGGGAGTTATCGGTCATTTTGAGGGGTATGATTACGGAGAGATGATTACGTTAAATGATGACATCACAATCCGTTTTACCGATGTCGGTCATCTGCTCGGCTCTGCCTCGATTGAGATCTGGATGAGGGAGGATGGCATTGAGAAGAAGATCGTCTTCTCCGGAGATATCGGAAATAAGCACAAACCTCTGATTCGCGACCCTGCTTATGTAAAAGAGGCGGATTATGCGGTTATGGAGTCGACTTACGGTGGACGCCTGCATCAGAAGGGAAAAGACCATGTGACAGAGCTTGCGAGAATCGTGCAGGAGACGCTTGATCGGGGCGGAAATGTTGTGATTCCGGCGTTTGCGGTAGGACGTACCCAGGAGCTTCTCTACTTCTTCCGCCATATCAAGGCAGAGCACATGGTGCACGGTCATGACGGCTTTGAGGTTTATGTGGATAGCCCGCTTGCAGTCGAGGCGACTCATGTCTTTAAGCAGAATCAGATGGACTGCTACGACGACGAGACGAAGGCACTTGTGGAGCAGGGCATCAACCCGATCTCGTTCCCGGGGCTGAAACTTTCTGTCACGAGTGAGGAGTCCAAGAACATCAACTTTAGCACGACGCCGAAGGTCATCATCTCGGCATCCGGCATGTGTGATGCAGGACGTATTCGCCATCATTTGAAGCACAATCTCTGGAGAAAGGAATGTACGGTTGTGTTTGCCGGCTATCAGGCAGAGGGAACGATTGGTCGTGCGCTGATCGATGGCGCAAAGATGGTGAAGCTCTTTGGTGAGACGATTGATGTGGAGGCGCATATCGAGACGCTTCATGACATCAGCGGTCATGCGGATGAGAATGGATTGATTGAGTGGGCTTGCGCTTTCGAGAAGAAGCCGTCCCAGTTCTTTATTGTACACGGCAATGACGATGTCTGCGACAAGTTTGCTGAGCTTGTGACTGCAAAGACGGGGTGTCCGGCAAAGGCGCCGTTTAGTGGAGCGGAGTATGATTTAGCGAAGGGCGAGTGGATTCGCGAGACCGAGGGTATTCCGGTCAATCCGAAGACGATGGCGACGAAGAAGGCAAGCGGAGTCTTTGCACGTCTTCTGGCAGCGGGCGAGCGCCTGCTTGCAGTTATTGCAAGAAACGAGGGTGGAGCGAACAAGGATCTGGCGAAGTTTGCAGATCAGATTCAGGCGCTCTGCGACAAGTGGGATAGATAGAAGATTGCTTGAGATAGTTTGAGTATTAGTGATAATGCTTGAGGTGTCTGTTTTTGGGCTCCGGCAGGCGGAATAAGTTTTGCAAACTACGCGACCTAAGCACTGACGCTTCACACGGGTTTGCAGAATCTTTTCCGTCGCCGGAGCCTTTGCAGAGAAAATTTATCCTATAAAAGGATGAATGCCAAACTAATTAGAAATGTGGTAAGAAGGGAGATACAAAGTATCATGTCAACAAAAGTACAGATTTACACGGATGGATCAGCGAGAGGAAACCCGGATGGACCGGGAGGATATGGGGCGGTGCTCCACTTTGTCGACAGCAAGGGACAGCTTCATGAGCGCGAACTCTCTGCCGGATTCCGCAGAACCACGAACAACCGCATGGAACTTTTGGCGGCGATTGTGGCTTTGGAGGCACTGAACCGTCCGTGTGAGGTGGAGCTCTATTCAGACTCCAAATATCTGACGGATGCGTTTAACCAGCACTGGATTGACAGCTGGGTCAAGAACAACTGGAAGCGCGGAAAAAGTGGCATGGTGAAGAATATTGACCTGTGGGAGCGTCTTTTAAAAGCGAAGGCGCCCCATAAGGTAACATTTTGTTGGGTAAAGGGACATGCCGGTCATCCGCAGAATGAGCGGTGCGATCAGCTTGCGACGACGGCAGCGGACGGACAGAATCTCCTCGTGGATGAGGGCGTGGAAGCAAAATAGAGGAACTTACAGGAACATTTACGGTTCTCTTACAAATGTTTACTTCTTCTGTTTTTATATTTTCATCTGCTCTGCTTTATGATATTGTTACTGTACACGGTTAGGCGTTTTCTGAACTGAAAATGCCGTATAATATAGTGGCGGTAGCAGATTTTGTTGATTTGGAATGCAAAGCATCGGCAAAATCTAATCTGTTGTTTGCGCAACGCGTGAACAGCAACGAGATATTCTGTTAATATAAAACAAGAAATCAGAGACAGGGCAGGATAAAGATGAAACTCAAAGGAATTTGGATTGCAATAGGAGTCATTCTGATTGCAGGAATCGGGGTGACGAGATATACAAGATTATACATTGAATCGGAGCAGGAAAATTCTGTGATGGTACAGAGTCAGAGCCTTGAGGTGATGCCAGATGCAGGTGTGGCGGAACAGGGAATGGATGCTGAGAATGCCAAAGGAGATGGAGAAAAAGTTGCTTCTGGTAAGATGGCTAATGTGGGAGTCGGTGCAAATGCACAGGATTCCACCGAAAATCAAGAGCAGAGTTCTTCAAAGCGTCAGAGCAAAAAGCAGGCGGTTTCCGGGGCGGAGAAGTCCGGGATTGCAGTGCGGGAGGAGAGTGCGGACGGGGCGAAGCCTTCGGATGAGGTCTTTGTGAAACTGCGGGCGATTGATGAGGAGATTGCACAGAGAGCTTCGGGGGAGACTGACACGACTCCGAACGCGCGTAAGGCGACCGTTGAGAATGAGTGTAAACTCTGGGAGACGCAGATGAACCGGTTTCTTGACACACTGGAGAATCAGCTTGAGCCGTCGGAGTGGGAAAAATTGTTTAAGGAACAGAAGGAATGGCTGAGAACGAGGGATGAGGAGGCGACAAAGGGATCAGGACGTCAGAATGGAAGCACGCTTGATGAGATCGAGTACAATCGCCTGATTCGGGAGAGCACAAGACAGAGAACCTATGAGCTTGCAGAGCGGTATGGGGAAGTTCTTTCGACTACGGAATAATGAAAATAAAAGATATAATTTTGTGAAGATACGACAAAAATAATTGACAAGAAAGTGGTTGAACCGTCAGTACGTTATTCTGCTTCAGAAGGTCCTAGTACTGGAACAGGGGGAACAGACAAAATCAGGTCAATTGTGATTGCAAAGGCTGTGGCTTTCACATCGATAGCATCGGCTTGGCATGTGATTTTGCTTAGTTTTTCTGATGTTTTTCTGTCAAATCAATAAAAAATCAGGGGGAGTTGTTTGATAAATCTTGACATTACCCGCTCGATATGCTAGATTAAAAGTCAGCGTAAACGCAGTGAAGAGAAGGAGTACGCTTTTGAAATCGTTCAGAGAGCTGTCGGAGGGTGCGAGACAGCGGAGGAAGGAAGCGGAACTGGTCTTGGAGTGGTCTGCCCAACATCGGAGACTCTTTAAGCGAGAGCAGAGAGAAAGTCCCGGTCAGTAAGACAGAACGGAATCCCCCGTCAGAGGAAGCGGATCTGTTGCCGTAAGGCACGGCGCGCAGTCGTACAGATCCAAAGAGTGCATGCAAGGCATGAAGCAGAGTGGTACCGCGCGAGGTCGTAGAGATTTTCCCCGCGTCTCTGGAATCAGGAGATTCCGGGGGCGCGTTTTTTTATTTCGATTTCGTTCTTATAAGAATTCAGGAATATATGGAATATATTTTTGAAAGTTTTTGAGAAAATGAAAGGAATCGAATATACTGAGGGAGAGACTCTTAATGAGATCGTCGCGGAAATCACCGAGCGAAAATATAATTCAGATGTATGGAGATCGGAGAAGAGAATGATCAAAAGCGAAGGCTGTCGAAGGACGAAATCGCAGATCGTTTGTTCAGAGAGAACCGTGCATGGGATTTAGGAGGAAGAAAAATGGCTGGTTACAACCACAGTGCCATTGAGAAGAAATGGCGCGAAAACTGGGAGAAACACCCGATCAATGTAAATGATGGCAAGAAGCCGAAATACTATTGTCTGGATATGTTCCCGTATCCGTCAGGAAGCGGACTTCATGTAGGTCACTGGAGAGGTTACGTTATTTCTGATGTATGGAGTCGTTATCAGATGCTGAAAGGTCACTATGTGATTCATCCGATGGGTTGGGATGCTTTCGGTCTTCCGGCAGAGAACTATGCGATCAAGATGGGTGTACATCCGGCAAAGTCAACAGCTGAGAACATTAAGAACATTAAGCGTCAGATCAAAGAGATTGCAGCGATCTATGACTGGGATATGGAAGTAAACACGACCGATCCGGAGTTCTACAAGTGGACACAGTGGATCTTTGTTCAGATGTTCAAGAAGGGTCTGGCTTACGAGAAGGAGTTCCCGATCAACTGGTGCCCGTCCTGTAAGACCGGTCTTGCAAATGAGGAAGTTGTAAACGGTTGCTGTGAGCGTTGCGGTTCCCCGGTTACGAAGAAGAACCTGCGTCAGTGGATGCTCAAGATCACCGCTTATGCAGATCGCCTGCTGAATGATCTGGATAAGCTCGATTGGCCGGAGAAGGTTAAGAAGATGCAGACCGAGTGGATCGGAAAATCCTACGGTGCTGAGGTTGACTTTAAGGTTGACGGTCGCGAGGATAAGATCACCGTTTACACAACCCGCCCGGATACCCTCTACGGTGCAACCTTCATGGTTCTGGCTCCGGAGCACAAGCTGGCAAAGAGCCTTGCTACGGATGAGACGAGAGAGGATGTTGAAAAGTACATTTTCGATGCTTCCATGCGTTCCAACGTAGACCGTATGCAGAGCAAGGAGAAGACCGGCGTCTTCACCGGAAGCTATGCAATCAACCCGATCAACGGAGCAAAGGTTCCGATCTGGCTGTCCGACTATGTACTGGCTGACTACGGTACCGGCGCAATCATGTGCGTACCGGCTCATGATGACCGTGACTTTGAGTTTGCTAAGAAGTTCAACATTCCGATCATTCAGGTTATCGCAAAGGATGGAAAAGAGATCGAGAACATGACCGAGGCTTACACCGAGGCATCCGGCACGATGATCAATTCCGGCGAGTGGAACGGAATGGAGTCTTCTGTTCTGAAGAAGGAAGCTCCGATGATGATCGAGGCACGCGGAATCGGTAAGAAGACCGTAAACTACAAACTGCGTGACTGGGTATTCTCCAGACAGCGTTACTGGGGCGAGCCGATCCCGATCATCCACTGTCCGAAGTGCGGTAACGTGGCTGTTCCGGAGGAGGAGCTTCCGCTCAGACTTCCGGAGGTAGAGAGCTATCAGCCGACCGGAACCGGTGAGTCACCGCTCGCAGCAATCGATGAGTGGGTAAACTGCAAGTGTCCGCAGTGTGGTGCTGACGCAAAGCGAGAGACGAACACGATGCCTCAGTGGGCTGGTTCTTCCTGGTATTTCCTGCGTTATGTAGATAGCCACAACAATAAGGAGCTTGTTTCCCGTGAGAAGGCAGACAAGTACCTGCCAGTAGATATGTACATCGGTGGTGTTGAGCATGCCGTTCTTCACCTGCTGTACTCTCGTTTCTACACCAAGTTCTTAAACGACATCGGCGTGATTGACTTTGATGAGCCGTTCACCAAGCTGTTCAACCAGGGTATGATCACCGGTAAGAACGGAATCAAGATGAGTAAGTCCAAGGGCAACGTCGTTTCTCCGGATGATCTCGTAAGAGATTACGGATGCGATTCCTTAAGAATGTACGAGCTCTTCGTAGGACCGCCGGAAATGGATGCAGAGTGGGATGACCGTGGAATCGAGGGTGTATCCCGTTTCCTGAATCGTTTCTGGAATCTGGTACAGGATTCTAAGGATAAAAACATTGAGGCGACGAAGGAGATGATCCGTCTGCGTCACAAGCTGGTTTACGACATTGAGCAGAGATTTAACCAGTTCAGCCTGAACACGGTAATCTCCGGATTCATGGAGTACAACAACAAGCTGATTGAGCTTGCAAAGAAGACCGGCGGAATCGACAAGGAGACGTTAAAGACCTTCGTAGTTCTGCTTGCTCCGTTTGCACCGCATATCGGTGAGGAGCTGTGGCAGGAGCTTGGCGGTGATACCGACAGCGTCTTCCATACCCAGTGGCCGGAGTGCGATACTGAGGCAATGAAGGACGACGAGATTGAGATCGGCGTTCAGGTAAATGGTAAGGCAAGAGGTGTTGTTGCACTTTCAACCGATGCAACGAGAGAAGAGGCTCTTGCAAAGGCAAAAGAGATCGTAGCAGACAAGATCACAGGAACGATCGTAAAAGAGATCTATGTTCCGGGCAAGATCATCAACATTGTTTGCAAGTAATTCTTTCAAGAAAATATTTGTTGCCAAGTTTTAGTCGGTACTCGTGGAGTGCGGATTGGAATTTGGTCACATAAGAAAACTGGCTGTCAGGATGACCTGGCAGCCAGTTTTTTTGCGAGAAGACGAAGCGTCTCGAGCTTCTTTTTCTCCGCGCTCGACATGTTCTCGCTGAGGATTGAGACGAGAGCCTCGGTCTCCTGATCCGAAAAATCAATGTGTTTTCGGGAGGCGTCGAGCTGCATCGCCATGAATGCAGGCAGAATGTGTTCATGCGGAAGTGTGGAAATCTGCCGTGCAAAGGCAGTGATGAAATTCAGCTTTTCCGGGTCCATGCCGGCAAGGCGCGGATCAGACTGCCAGAATGATTGATCCATAGGGGGTCCTCCATATTTTATTATGTTCGTGTGAATCGTGTCTGATTGTCTGATTGATCAGATTACAGATAATCGATTTAACCGGTTCCATCCTGTTGGAAAATTTGTCGTTACTATTGATTTTGAAAATGGATCTAGGAGATCGCCTGCATCATAATCTGAAGATTCTCAAGCATCTCAATGAGTTCCCTCTCTCGCTGGGAAGCGTAGGGCTTGATTGCCTGAAGCATCTCAATCGGGGAGGAGGTCTTGTTTCCCGAGCGCGCAAGCTCCATCGTGCTCAGTTGCCCGTCCTGAAACAGACTGCGCGTGCGCTGAATCTGCTGAATCTGAATCAGCATCGAACAGAAGCGTTGTCTGGAGGATGGCATATAGGGCAGGGCGGCTTTGAGCATCTGCATATGGGGGTCAGCTAGAAGATAGTCAAATTCTGTGGCACGGCAGTCCTGAGTTTCTTGTTCTTCTTTCATAAAGGAGCTCCTTTCCATGAAAATCAAAGCAAACCAAAATAAATGAGACGAAAGCAAATGAAACGAAAGCAAATCAAACAAAACATTACTCTGAGACAATATATGCGTGATGTTTGGAAAACATGTAATAACATATAATAGAGGAAATATCACGGAAGCATTTTTGAAAATTTCGGCATATATTGTGGTTACAGGAGTGTGAAAAATATGAAGACAAGATTAATTATAGATGGAAATGCTGTTTACGAGATTGATGAGGAATGTGAGGCGTGTCAGCAGAAAAATCAAAAAAAACAGGAGAGCCAGAGAGAACGGTGTAAGAAAAATTTTTCCGGGGAGCGGGATAAAGAGTCAAGGGAATTCTAGGAGAATTGTGTGCATACCAGCTTGAATGAATAGAAAAAGAAAAGGAGCTACCACTCCAAAGATGAGAGAAAATCATCTTCGTTGAGGCAGCTCCCTCTTTACCGGTCAGAGCGACATCAGGGATGACGCATTACCTGATTCCCGTGCCAAGTCGATGGTTGCATCGGCTTGAACATCATACAATGAACAGCTAACTTAACAGCAGAAATTGTTATTTCCGCCACAGCAACAGAGGAGAAGGATGATCCAGATCCATTCATTTCCTCCACAGCCATTATGTTCACAACAGCCATTTCCACAGCCGTTTCCGAATCCGTTGCCACAGCAACAGCACAGAATCAGAATCAGCCAGATCGTATTGCAACTGTTTCCTCCGTTGTTGCAAGTGCAGTCGCATCCGCAGTTCGTTGCAGCCAGATCGCTCATAGTGTTATTCCTCCGGAATTGGTTTACACTTCATCATATGTCGACCGGCATGTCACTGTTTCCGCATTTTCAAAAATTTCGTTAAAAAATGGTTTGGAGAATTTGGACTTACTCTCCCTGATACATGTATTTTAACAGGCGCTCAATGTCCTCCTTGTCATGGGCAATGAGATCAAGCTCTCTGATATATCCGTTGGAGAACATCGTAGCCATGGACAGATACTGGGAGAGACGGGATTTTAAGTTGATGCGGTCGCCTTCCGGGGAAACTAACTCTACCGGTCCCTTGCACTCATCAATGATTTTGAAAAAAACGGTTACATCCTTAATGTTCTGAATTTTCATGGTTTTTCCTCCATTTTTAGCTGATGCACGCTCGGAGTCTCTCTTGCATTTGCCTTTGCGAAAAGGGATTCCGAGAGCACATACTGAGAAATGTTTGGGATTTCATGTGGTTCCCTTTTTTACTTGTTTTTTGTTTACGGCAACAGTATAGCAAGTCTGATTTTATTCTGCAAGATAAAAATTTAACAAAATAATCGGGCGCGTGCAGGGCGAAAAAGAATTCTTAAACAGACTCTAAGGAATGCATAAAAAAGATTCATGAAAAAGTTAAAAAATTGTTAGTTCTTTTTTGACAAAATGTGATATACTTGGCAAGAGTATGTTTCTGACAAAAAATCAGGACACTACGAAGTAGTACGAATAATGATGAAAACAGGTGAATGGTATGAGTCAGTACGAGAATAACAGAAATTCGACATCGGGGCATTCAAGAGCAAGAAGTACAGGAAGCACGACGGGAGGTGCATCCAGACGCACATATTCTTCAGGAGGATCTTCACGCAGAGCGGGAAGCAGTAGTCATCGCAGTGGATATTCCTATTCGGAAAGAAACCGTCGTCCACCGAGACGTGGAAGCTCCGGAAATGAAATTGCAAAAATTGTGATCGGTGGAGTCATTCTGGTTGTGGCGATTGCCTGTATTATGTTTCTTGTGAAGGGAATCACCGGATCAGGAAAGAACGATGGCGGAAAAGATAAGACAACCGTGGAGACAACGACAGAGGCACAGATTGAGTTAAAGAAGCAGGTCAGCGTAGATGGAATTGACATCACCGGAATGTCAAAGGCAGAGGCGAAGAAAGCTATTTTAAAAGACTTCCCGTGGGCGATGAAGGTGACCTGGCAGGATCAGACCTATGAGGTCAATGATCTGATGGCAGAGAAACTTGATTCCCTTCTGACGGAAATCTATTCCGGGGAGCCGAAGGAAAGCTACACGCTTGATACGACCGGACTTGAGGAGATGGCAAAGGCTGAGGCTGAGACTGTCGCAAGTAAGTGGGATAAGAAGGCGAAGAATGGTTCGATCTCGAGCTATGACGATTCGACCGGAAAGTTCCAGTTTACGGGTGCAGAGAACGGTCAGGCAGTTGATCAGGAGAAACTTGCAAGCGATATTGTGAGTGCTCTGAATGAGAAGCATTTTGATGCAGTGATCACAGCGACGGTGAATACCGTAGAGCCGGAGTTTTCTGAGAGCACGGCGAGAGAGAAGTACAAAACGGTTTCGACCGTGACGACGAAGACAACCGCAAATGCGAAGAGAAACACGAATGTGCGCCTTGCAGCAAAGGCGATCAATGGTACCGTGCTTCAGCCGGGAGAGACGTTCTCCTTCAACAAGACGGTTGGAGAGCGTACCGAGGCAAAGGGTTACCAGGAAGCAGGCGCTTACAGCAACGGCGAGGTAGTTCAGGAGATCGGCGGCGGTGTTTGCCAGGTATCTTCTACGCTGTACAATGCTGTTGTGAAGGCAGGACTCAAGACTGTGACGAGACGTTCTCACACATTTGAGCCGACCTATGTCACCCCGGGTATGGACGCAACAGTCAGCTGGGGTGGACCGGACTATGAGTTTGTGAACAACTCGAACACCGCAATCGGTATCCGCGCAAGCTATGCCGATCAGGAGTGCACGGTTTCGATCTATGCAATCCCGCTTCTCGAGGAGGGGGTAACCTATTCTCTGAAATCCGAGAAACTGTCTGAGACTGATATTCCGGCTCCAACTTACGAGGAAGATCCGACACTTGCACCGGGAACTGAGAAGACGAAGACCGCAGGAACGAAGGGAAGCAAGTGGGAGGTTCGCCTTGTTGTAAAGAAGAACGGCGAGGTGGTCAGCGATAAGGTGGATCACACCGCAACTTACAAGGGACATACCCCGGTAATCCTTAGAAATTCCTCCGCAACCGCAGTGACGACTGCTCCGGCTTCCTCTTCTGAGGAGAGCATCCAGCATTCCAGCTCGGCGGAGACCACGGCAGTGGAGAAGACAACATCTGCTGAGAAGACGACCTCAGCCGAGAAGGCAACCACGGCGGAGCACACGACTTCGGCGGAGAAGGCGACGACGGCAGAGCATACGACCGTAGCACCGACAACAGCGACGGCCCCTGCCACAACGCCGACAACGGTTGCACCGGCGCCGTCTCCGGTACCGGGCGGAGATACGAATGTGGAGACGATCGCTCCGAATCCGGCAGGCTGATGGTAAAAAGTTCCTGTACGCATGTTACAGGACGAGGTACAGGATCAAGAAAACGAAATTTAAGAGAGATGAGAGAAAAAAAGACCCTCATCTCTCTTTTTTTGTGCATCAGTGTGCAGAAAAAAAGAAAATGAAGAGGGTTCTGTGTGGATTGTATGCAAATTAGTACGCATTTTTTTTCATTTCATATTTGCAAATTAATAAAAAGTTGATATAATGTATACAGGTCAGCTATTCCAAGTGTTTACAGGGGATAGCTTAAACGTCGGTTCGGAGCATTTTGAAAGTGCTTTCTGAATCGGACAAGCTGTTCCGGAGGACCTTCCCGGAACACATGTAATATTCACATTTGTAGGAGGAAAATCAAATGGCAAGAAAAATGAAAACCATGGATGGTAATCAGGC
>NZ_CFAHBC010000011.1:0-75263 GCF_983179755.1 Brotaphodocola sp.
TGAAGGTATATGAAGAGAGGAGAGCTGTGTTCCAGAGATGGAACATGGCTTTTTTGTTTTATAAAAAATATTTTAATAAACTCAAAAATAAGTCCTGCACCGGTCACCCGGCGCAGGACTTATGAATGCTTATGAATTGTTATCGCTTGGGCGACTGCCGAGCGTTACGGTTACATCGTGCTCCTGATACGTTCCGTCCGTCAGAGACTGAACCGTCAGGGTGACTGTCGATCCGCTCTTATAGTAGGTGAGCATCTCTTTGAGTTCATCCATTGTGGTGACAGACTGACCGTCAAACTTGGTGATGATGTCCTTCTCCTTCAAATCGGAGGAAGCAGCAGCACCGTCATCGAGAATCTTGTAAACGTAGATGCCGACCGGCATTCCGTATGCTTTGGAAGCATTTGCATCGATGTTCGTTCCCTGAATACCGAGGAATCCCTGAGCACTCTCGTCGAGAGCCTCTCTTGTCTGCTTTGTCTTTAGGTTGTCGAGAATCTCACCGGCCTTGGAGATCGGGATTGCATAACCGATACCCTCGACTTCCGTGGATGCGGTTTTTGCCGCATTGATGCCGATGACATTTCCGTTCAGATCGATCAGAGCACCGCCACTGTTACCAGGGTTAATGGCAGCATCTGTCTGGATGTAAGTATGGCTGATTCCGTTGCTGTCGGAGATCTCACGGTTCAGTGCGCTGACATAACCGACGGTGACGGACTGACCGTAACCGAGAGCGTTGCCGATTGCGATGACCTGCTGACCTGCCTTGAGGTTGTCAGAATCGCCAAGAGTGGCAACTTTGATCTTGCTCAAGGTATCTGATGAAATATCACTCAGCTTAACTGCGATGACAGCAAGGTCAGTCGCGGAATCCGTTCCCTTGACTGCTGCACTTGCGGTATTGTCATCGGAGAAGGTGACAGTCAGATCGCTTGCACCTGATACAACATGGTTGTTTGTCGCAATCAGCAGTTCACTGTCAGTCTTGTCAATGATGATTCCGGAACCACTGCTCTTTGCCTGATAGGTCTCCGGAAGACCGAAGATTCCGTACTGCTGAACCGTCATTGTATCGTTGATTGCTACGACCGACGGCATTGCCTGCTCCACGACATCGGAGACATCCATCACGGTATTGGAAACCGGTATCGAGGCTGCTCCATTTGTTGTGCTGTCGTTACTCTGACCAAGTGTTGTGGAGACAGCAGGGATTCTTGTATAGCGTTCCCCGATGTAGCTGACACCTGTCATCACACCGCCGGAGACAGCTCCGAACAGGACAGCTGCTGCGACGATTCCAGCTGTTTTTCTGGCGAGTTTCTTTGATGCCTTTGATGATTTGTGATTGTGGTTAAAACCGAAAGTTTGCTGAGACTCAGTCTCCTGAGAAGCAAATTTGGAAGACTTGCTCTCACCGAAGCCGGAGTTTGCAGAACTTGTGTGATCACTCATCGGATCTGGATTTTCTTTGTAATTGCTATATGTCTCATGGTTTTGATCTTCATATTCATCATGTTTGTTTTCGTCATACATATCAATCACTCCTCTCAGAAAAATTTTTCTGTTACCGTTCATGTGTTGCCTATATTATTTACATTACATAATCGATAATCTTTTTTTCGCTTTCTGACTACCAATATAGTGAGGATATTTGATATAATTGTGATATAATTGTGGAGATTTTGTGTCTTCTAAATTTTGTATACTGAAAAGAAAAATATTATAAAAATTAGATGTGAGATTGGAAAACAGAAGGAGAACGAAATAGAAGATGAACATTCAGATTTTTGGAACAGGAAAATGTTTTGATACGAAGAAGGCGATGCGCTATTTTAAGGAAAGAAAGATTCCATTTCAGATGATTGATATGAAGGAGAAGGGACTCAGCAAGGGAGAGTATCAGCGCGTGCGTCAGGCGGTAGGCGGTTTAGATGCGATGCTTGACCCAAAGTGTAAGGATCAGGATACCTTAACGTTGATCAAATATCTTGCGGAGGAGGATCGCGACCAGAAAGTTCTCGAAAATCAGCAGGTGCTCAAAACTCCGATTGTGCGAAATGGAGCGCAGGCAACGGTCGGATATATGCCGGATGTCTGGAAGAACTGGAAATAAGGGATTTAGAAAATAAGAGACTGTAAAAGATTAAAGGAATTAGAGAAATGAGAGAAATTAGGAAATGAAAGGGATAAAAAAGGAGAAGAATATACGGCAATGATAATGGATAAAGACGGATGAAGATAAAGGAGGAAAGATAGTATGGCATTGTATGCGATGGGTGATTTTCACCTCGCTTTTTCAACTGGAAAGACAATGGAAGTGTTTGGAAAAGAATGGAAGGACTATGTCAATCGAATTGAGAAAAATTGCAGAAAATGTCTTCGTCCGGAAGACACGATTGTGATTACTGGAGATCACTCATGGGGGAGAAATCTTCCAGAATGCGAACAGGATCTCAAGTTTATAGAAAATCTTCCCGGGAGAAAGATTCTGCTTCGAGGAAATCATGATATGTTCTGGGACGCAAAGAAGACAGAAAAGTTGAACCAGATGTTTGCAGGGCGACTCCGATTTCTTCAGAATAATTTTGAGGTCTATGAGGATTACGCGCTTGTAGGCACCAAGGGATACTGCTATGAGGGGAAGGACAGCATTGAGCATTTTTATAAGATCCGGGATCGGGAAGCCGCAAGACTCCGATATTCGTTTGAACTTGCAAAAGCATCGGGGTACACGAAATTTTTGATGTTTCTTCACTATCCGCCGACGAGCATCGGGGAGCAGGAGAGCCCATTTACGCAGATGGCGGAGAAATATGGAGCGGAGCAGGTGATTTACTCGCACTGTCATGGACAGGAGCGTTACGATGACAGCTTTAAGGGAATGGTCAATGGAATCGAGTATTCACTGGTGTCCTCGGATTATCTGAAGTTTCATCCGCAGAAAATTTTGCCGTAATGATGCGCAGTGATTCTGATTGGGAAATCTCAGCAGAGTTGGCCAGAATTACGTGCCAAATCATTGAGAATATCGATTTGAACTCAAAGGGGATGCCGAATGCATCCTCTTTTTCTTTGCATTTTCATGCGCAAAACAGGCAAAAGAGAAGCCGAAACAGAAAGAAAAATGAATGAAAATGACGATACAGAAAGCAGAGTAAAAGAGGTGTCAAAGGACATTTCGACGAAATGAAAAAAAGTGCTTACGAAGACAGAAAATTTTCTGTATAATGGGGACTTGCAGTTTGAAATTGGAAGAGTTTTCAGACATAAGAAGCTGAAAAAAAGAATGAAACGGCAAGGAAACGAACCGAAAAAACAAAAGGCAACAGAGAAAAGAAAACGACAGAAAAGAAAGAAACAAAAAAGAGAAAAACGAAAGAAAAAAGGAGAAAAACGAGTATGCCACAGAATAAGAGAGAGAGTTTGATTTTTACTGTGATGATGTGTTGCACGATGGTGCTCTGGATGAGCATTTACAACGTGACGCTTCACATGGGAGCACTGAACTTGGAGACGATTAAGGAAGCATGGGTGGGATTTCCGATCGCCTGCATATTTGCAATGTGTCTCGACTGGTTTGTTGTGTCTGGATTTGCAAAGGGATTTGCCTTCCGTTTTCTGGTAAAACCGCAGGATAGCGGACTGAAGAAGGCAATCTGTGTATCTACCTGCATGGTTGTTCCGATGGTATTTTTCATGTCCCTGTACGGCGCATTAGAGGCATGCACCCATACTGGCACTTGGAATCTTGTTCCGATCATCTGGCTGACAAACATCCCGAAGAACTTTATCATGGCACTTCCGTTCCAGCTGATCGTTGCAGGACCGCTGGTTCGCAAGGTATTCCGCAGTCTCTTCCCGATAGGAACGGTACTGGCATAAGACAGCATAAGAAATAAGAAACGGGAATCATCACGTGCGATCATGTATCATTACATACAATTACGTATAATCGCATTATAAATATTGAGAAAAAGAAATCTCTTTCCGATATGATTTTGGATTCTGGAGACAGATAAACGATCAATCATATCGGGAGAGAGTTCTTTTTTTATTTGGAGTAGTGTTTTGGGTATGTTTCTACTTCTCCTGTGTATCTTCTGGCAGGTTCTGGTGAATCAGATTCAGCACAGAGCGTAAATCTTCGGCGTTGATCTGACCGGGAGCGGAAACCTTTCCGACTGCACCGAAGGTCAGAGCGGAACCGAAGACTTCCCCACAGAGACGGCTGATGAGACCCGTGCCTCCCATCGACATTGTGATGATCGGTTTTCTGGAAAAACGGGAAGCGTTTTCCGTAGCAGAGAGCAGGCGGATGACATCGCGTCTGGAAGTTGGCATGACAGCGATTTTCAGGATGTCAGCGCCCAGAAAATCCATTTTCTTGAAAATATTCAGGAGAGTTTGTTCAATCGGGGTCTCATGAAAATGATGATTCGATGCAATGACCGGAACTTCGTGTGCGTGTGCGTCCGCAATTATGTTCTGAACAATGTCATCACCGCTGAAGATTTCGACATCGATCAAGTCGACAAGACCGGAGGTGACGGCGCGATGATTTAAGAGAATGTAATCCTCCATTGAGATTTCGCACTCTCCGCCCTCTTTCTTGGTGCGGAAGGTGAAGAGGAGAGGAGTGTCCGGGAGAATCTCGCGGAGGGTGTGAAGTGCCGTCTCCATCTCATTCTGATCGAGAATATTCTGGAAGTGGTCGACACGCCATTCCACGACGTCAGGGGAAACGTTCTTGATCGTTGTGGCAGACGCAGTGATCTCTTCTAAGGTAGTGCCTACAATCGGGACGCAGACTTTCGGAAGTCCCTCTCCGATTGTGATGTTGCGGACGGTAACAGATTTCTTCATAATTTAATAAATCCTTTCTAAATTTTTCTGAGGATGTTGAAAATCTCAAAAAATCTTTTTGAATGATGCTGTGAATGACTTTGACATACCGAAAAGATTGGAATTGCTGTTTCCATCATATCATGGAGACGGAGCGGGTGGCAAGCATTACTGGTATTACGGTGTTACGGGGATCACTATTCATGCGCATGTGCCAGGAACGAAGATTTTGAAAACGAAGAAAAATAAGTTGACATAAAGGATAAGTTCTCGTTATGATTATAAGATAAGGCAAAAAAGATAAAAGAATAGGGAAAGAAGGAATGAAGAGTTATGCCAGTTGGAATTTTGGTTAATGCGCTGTCGATTGTGGCAGGAGGTCTGATCGGTCTATTTGTGGAGGATCGACTCGATCTTGACTTTAAGGAAAATCTGAATATGATTTTCGGTGTCTGTGCGATGGGAATGGGAATCAGTTCGGTTATGCTGATGAGAAATATGCCGGCGGTCATCTTTTCCGTGGTAATCGGAACTGCAATTGGACTGATGATTCATTTAGGAGATAAGATTCAGAAGGGCGCAGGCATGATGCAGAATGTTGCATCAAAGATTGTGACGAATAAGAATACTTCTATTTCAGAGGAAGAGTTCATGACAACTCTGGTGACGGTGATTGTGCTGTTTTGTGCGAGCGGAACCGGAATCTATGGTTCGATTGTATCTGGAATGACCGGAGATCACAGTATTCTGATTGCAAAGTCGGTGCTGGATCTGTTCACGGCAATGATTTTTGCATGCATGCTTGGTGGAGTGGTGTCTCTGATTGCAATTCCTCAGTTAATCATCTTCCTTGCACTTTTCTTCTGTGCAGGTCTGATTTATCCGATGACAACCCCGGAGATGATTGATGATTTTAAGGCAGCGGGCGGATTTATCATGCTGGCAACCGCTTTCCGTATGATGAAGGTAAAAATGTTCCCGACAGCGGATATGATTCCTGCGATGGTGCTTGTATTTCCGGTGAGCTGGATTTGGAGCACCGGGATTCTTCCACTGGTGAGCTAAAACAAAGAAATGGGAATGTAAGGATATGAGAAAAAAATATGGGTTGACAGAAGTGTATTTTTTTCTGTATAATTGCATTATTATAGAAGCGAAGTACACAAGTACTTTATGTGATCAGAAGGATCATCGAATATAAGGCGGAAGCCTGTATTTGGTGATCCTTTTTCGTTTCATAGGAAATTGCGTCCTATGAAGCAAAAAATGCTCCGCAAGGATGCAAAGCGCCAGTGGCGCTTGTTATGCACCGACCGCAGTGGAACGAAGAGGTGCATTCGGCGCAGGAGAATATGGTTGCCGAAGCGATTACATATTTGGTGTAGCTGCCGATCTGATTTTTGGAATTTCCATTATTTTTTATTATTTTCAGAAATCTCATTTTTTAGAAAGGACAGGAAATATGGATCAAACAAGACAAAACAAAAAGAAAACTCAGAGAGAGAGCAATCAGGAGAAAACAAGAAAACTCACACTTTCCGCAATGTTCTTTGCACTTGGAATTGTGCTTCCGTTCTGGATTGGACAGATTCCGGCAATCGGAAAAGTATTGCTTCCGATGCACATTCCGGTTCTGCTGTGTGGTTTGATTGTCGGATGGAAATACGGATTTGCAGTCGGATTTCTGCTCCCGATCGTGCGCGGAATGCTCTTTGGCATGCCGAAGCTGTTTCCGAATGGAATGGCGATGGCAGTGGAACTTGGAACGTATGGACTGGTAATCGGACTTGCTTACGGACATTCCAAGTGGAAAAATATGCTTGCGCTTTATCGGAGTCTGATTATTGCAATGCTTGCAGGACGCATTGTCTGGGCACTCGCTGAGGTGGTACTCTTAGGTGTTACGGGAAGCGTATTTACCTGGCAAATGTTTATGGCAGGAGCTTTCCTCAATGCAATCCCGGGAATCATTCTTCAGCTCGTGCTGATTCCGACTGTGATGATGGCTTTAGATCGCGCGAATGTTCTGAAACTTTCTCAGACAGAGCGGGCATAATAGACGCGCAAACATTCACGATTCAGTGAGTTGTGATAAATTGCGATATTGATTTTTTGAGGAATTAGAGAGAAAATAAAGAAAGATACAAAAGGATACAACAAGATATAAAAAGATACAGAATAAAGACATAGAATAAAGACACAGGAAATTTAGAAAATGCAAAAATCACAAGAATCTCAGAAATTACAAAACATACAAGGACAGAATCAGGATGGCTGTGATGACCAGAAAGGGATGGCGGAAGAGTTATCCTGTATGGCTCAGGAGACAGAAAATATCCTGAGAGAAATCCGCGGATTGCAAGCTCTGTATCCGCGGGTTTTTGTCGCTGTTGACGGCAGATGCGGGGCGGGAAAAACGACACTCGCGCAGGAGATCCAGAAGCGGACGGGCTGTGTGCTCTTTCACATGGATGATTTTTATCTGCGGATAGAACAGCGGACGAAGGAGCGTTATGAAGAGCCGGGAGGAAATGTCGACCGGGAGCGTTTTTGGGAAGAGGTGCTGAATCCACTAAAGACGGCGGAGAATGGAGCGACTTTGAGCTATCGCCCGTTTCTGTGTGGAAAGTGGGTGCTCGGGGATCCGATCTCAGTAAAAGTCGGATCGCTGATTGTGGTGGAAGGCTCGTATTCGTGCCATCCAGAGCTTTTTGATCAGTATGATCTGCATGTGTTTGTGGATATTGATCCCGAGACACAGCAGGAGCGCATTTTAAAGCGAAACGGGGCAGAGAAACTTGAGATGTTTCAATCACGCTGGATTCCGATGGAGGAGATGTATTTCTCTGCATTTGATATTAAGAAAAAATGTGAGATTCAGTTGAATGCGAATAGGAAAAGCGTATAAGAAAGAAAAATTATAGGGGTATTATTCTAAGAAAAAAGAAACAGGAGAAGAACGATGAGATCATTATATCTGGAGTGTTATTCAGGAATCAGTGGAGATATGACGGTGGGAGCACTTCTTGATCTGGGAGCAGATCAGAAAGTGCTTGAGAAGGCACTTGCGAGCCTTCCCATTCAGGGATTTCAGACAGAAGTGACGAGAGTAAAAAAGTCCGCACTGGATGCATGTGATTTTCTTGTAAAGCTGGATGCAGAGCATGAAAATCACGATCACAATATGAATTATCTTTACGGACATCATCATGGGGAGGAGCATCATGAACACTGCCACGATCATGTTCACGATGACGATCATACGCATACTCATGAGCATGATGATCATGACGCACATGGGGAGGAGACGCATGATCACCACCATCATCATCACGAGCACCGCGGAATGAAGGAAATTCTGGCAATTTTGGAGCAGGCGGATCTGAGTGAAGGAGCGCGCAGACTTGCCGTGAAGATTTTTACAATTCTAGGCGAAGCAGAGGCAAAGGCACACGGAACAACCTTGGATCAGGTGCATTTTCATGAGGTCGGAGCGATCGACTCCATCGTGGATATCGTGTCGGCAGCGGTATGTTTTGACAATCTGGGAATTGAGCAGGTGATTGTCCCATTTCTCTGCGAGGGAAGCGGAACCGTGCGCTGTCAGCATGGAATTCTTCCGATTCCGGTCCCGGCAGTCGCAAACATTGCAACGGCAAATCGTCTGAGACTGCGCATGACCGGCGCAAAGGGCGAGTATGTGACGCCGACCGGTGCAGCGATTGTGGCAGCTGTGCGTACCTCCGAGAAACTGCCGGAGACCTTTGTGATTGAGAAAATCGGACTCGGTGCAGGAAAGAGAGAACAGGAGCTTCCGGGCATTCTGCGCGCAATGATTTTGAATGATGACGAAGCATCCGCTGACAGATGCAGGAATTGCAAAGTTTCAGGCTGATTATGAGGCATCGTTGAAGTAAGAGAAGAAGAAATAAAGAACGCTGTGACAGAGAAATTCTTTGCCACAGCGTTCTTTATTTTGCTGATCAGGTTTTTATCAATTTCGGGTGATACCTTATACCCCCTCTACACCGTCTGCATTTCCGATACTGCCCGTTGCAGATCTTGCGGAAGCGGAGGTCGGATGATAGACGGCAATCGGATTGCCCGGTCTCCACCAGTTTAAGAGGTAGGCAACGACGAACATCAGAGCGACACCGCCGAGGATCACCCAGGTCACAAGGTTTGCGCCGTAGACGCCAAACTGGGAGATGATGATCGGAGGAACAACCTGAAGGGCAACGAGAATCGGACGATTGAACAGATCAGAGATTCCAGAATCCTCGATACCGCGGGATTTTAAATCCGGGTCAACAACGCGCTGGAGAAGAACTCCGGTGGCAGCGACACCAGTTGCATGACCCCACACCATCATGTTGCGCTCGAACCAGTCGTAAGGAGAACTCTTTGCGCCGACGAGCATGAACCAGAGGAAGGTGACAAGGAAACCTGCGACACAGACCACAATCAGCGGAACTGCGTAGTGCATAACGAGAGCGAGTTTTACAGAGCCGACACCGGAGATGATCAGAAAGTCGGTGGAGGTTCCGCTGATTCGGCTGATTGTGCTTCTGTCGATATATTTGCTTGAGCCAGTGCGCTTTAAGATGCCCTGCATTAGGAATCCGAAGAGCAGTGCCATACAGAATGCCGGAATCTCAGCCGGGATCAGGGTTTTCAAAAACTGACAGAGATAATATCCGCAGAGGGACGGAACAAGAACGATTGCGAGGTGAAATGCCATCGGGTCTACGCAGATGCTGGAGATTGTGATCTTGCCACCCTGTTTCTGCTTTTCCGGTGCAATCAGACCGGTGCGAAGCTCAGAAGGGAGGTTTTTCGGATCGGTGACATAGTGGGTATAGCCTTTTCGAGTGCCCCAGTTGATGATCGCGATGCCACCGAGGATACCGCCGACAATGCCGACGGTTGCAGTTGTCATGCCGAGGTCACCGGCTTCCTCCCAGCCGAGACCGGCGAAGGTAGAGCCGACTGCGGCAGCCGTTCCATGACCGCCGTAGAAACCGGTTGCCATCATAAGACCGAAGCTGGGATTTAAGTTTGTGAAGAAACGGTTTAATACATATAAGGAAAGAAACATGCCGACACCATACTGGAGAACGGCGATTCCGGTGATGTTAAAAAACATTCCACCGATTGCCTTTCCACTCAAATGTTCTTTGGCGGGAGCATCACCGATCGGCATTGCCGCGAAGATCAGAACGATCAGGACGCTTGCGTAAGTTCCGAGACTTCCGGAAAACGGAATCACGCCGAGACCATTTGGTCCAAAGGCGAGTGCCAAAAATCCGGCGATCAGAGACGGGGGAATCAGAAGTTTCTGAAAAATTTTTACGTTTGCTCTCAGTACCTGACCAACCAGAAGAAGTCCGGCCATCAGGCTTACATCGGTAAATACAGTCCATAAAGTCATGTTCAATACCTCCATGTGAAAAGTGTGAAAAAATAGCGCCGAGGCCATTATAAAATGTATAAATATGCAGAATATGCATAAAACACATTTCCGCAGATAGCGCGGATGCCTCTGACGCCTTTGTCAGTCTTTGTCAAGGATGAACCCCTTAATAAAAGGATTATTGATCAGTTTCGCTCGAGTTGCCTGTATTATACGACCCTAAAATCGAAAAGTCAAGCGGTTTTACAATATTTTTCCTGTTATATCCACAACACTTTAATTGTGAAAGTCCAGGACAAAATTATTGAAAAATGTTTGGGAAAGAAATTGACAAAGTGAAAAAAGTATGTATATAATGCATACATGTTGCATACGAAACAGATGCGAATCTGGTAGAAGGCAGATACAAAACAGAAAGCAAATGCGAAAAAGAAAAACAGGAATAGAAAAGTCAACGAAAGTCAACATGGGAAAGACCAGAGAAGATTGAGGAGACTTGAGAGGAGGCAATTATGATCGAACAGGATACTACCGTTACTTATGACTGTCTGATTATTGGAGCCGGTGTAGTGGGAAGTGCGATTGCGAGAGAGTTGTCGCGTTACTGTCTCAACATTGGCGTATTAGAAAAAGAACCGGATGTGTGCTGTGAGACGAGTGCACGAAATTCCGGAGTTCTCCACGCAGGATTCAACAACAAGCCGGGATCATTGATGGCGCGTTTCTGTGTGGAAGGAAACCGAATGTTTGACCAGATTGCGAAAGAGCTGGATATTCCATATAAGAGAACCGGAAAGCTGATTGTGGGTTTCAACGAGGATGATCGAAAGCGTCTGGAACAGATGAAGGCAACCGGCGACAAGAATGGAGTTCCGGGGCTTGAACTCATCGACAAGGAGCGAATTCACGAGATTGCCCCTCTTGTCGGCGGAGAATTTGCGATGTGGTCCCCCTCAACGGCGATCCTCGATCCATTCCAGTACACGGTTGGACTTGCAGAAAACGCAGCAAAAAATGGCGTTTCCTTCTTCTTTTCCCATGAGGTCACAGCGATTGAGACGGACGAAGACGGGATTTACACCGTGACGACGACGAAAGGAAGTTTTCGGAGTCGCTGGATTGTAAACAGCGCCGGTCTCGGCTCTGCAAAGATCTCCACGATGCTCGGAATTGACGAGTACACGATCTATCCGTGCCGGGGCGAGTACTTCATTCTCGATCAGAAGATCGGACCGATGCTTCCGGTTCCCGCCTATCCCGTTCCGAATCCGAAGGAGGGCGGACTTGGCATTCACTTGACGCCATCGATCGATGGAAATGTCTTTATCGGACCGAGTTCCGAGTACATTGATTCCGATGACGACTATTCGGTGACACAGCACACGATGGATCTGTTGATCAAAGACGGATCACGGATTTTCCCTTATTTAAAGAAAGAATCGTTCATCCGAAACTTTGCGGGAATCCGACCGAAGCTGGCACCGAAGGAGGAGGGCGGATATCACGACTTTGTGATTGAGCGCCGAGATGAGATTGCGCCCCATGCGATCAACCTTGTGGGAATCGAGTCACCGGGTCTGACGAGCGCCGTGCCGATCTCAAAGGAAGTGGTTCGACTGATCGAGGAGGTTGAGACGCTGAAAACCAATCCGGACTTTGATCCGATCCGCAGACGCACAGAGACCTTCCGTGACAAGACACCGGATGAGCAGGCAGAGCTGATTCGTCAGAATCCGGATTACGGCGATGTGATCTGTCGCTGTGAAAATATCACGCGCGCCGAGATCCTCTCCGCGATTCACAATCCACTCGGTGTGCACACGGTGACGGGTGTAAAATATCGCTGTCGTGCGATGATGGGACGCTGTCAGGGCGGTTACTGCCAGGCGAAAATTTCAGAGCTTCTGATGCAGGAGACGGGGACGAAGAAAGAAGACCTGCGTTACTGTCGGGAGGACGGATGGATGTTTACGGGCGATGTCCGAACGAAGACAGAATCAGACGTAGATAAAAATTGTGAGAACGAGGATGCGCTTTGAGCGGACAGGAGGGAGAAAGATGAATCCAGTACATAAAAGTGTAGTGATCATTGGCGGTGGTCCGGCAGGGCTTGCCTCAGCAATCAGACTCTATGAAAAGGGAATCAAGGATATCGTGATTCTTGAGAGAGAACATCACCCTGGTGGAATTCTCCGCCAGTGTATTCATGACGGATTTGGACTAACCCGTTTCAAGGAGACGCTTAGCGGTCCGGAGTATGCGAGTCGCTTTGTCGATCAGGCGAAAAAACTTGGAATTGAGATTATCACGGACACGACGGTCATCGGTCTGACAAAGGATCGCCTTGTGACTTCGGCATCTCCGAATGGACTTTTGCAGTATCAGGCGGATGCGGTTATCCTCGCAATGGGATGTAGAGAGAGAACGAGGGGCGCACTCTCGATACCGGGAGAGCGTCCGGCGGGCGTGATGACGGCAGGCGTGGCTCAGACTTACGTCAACCTGAAAAATACGATGGTGGGACGCAACGTCATCATCCTCGGTTCCGGCGATATTGGCATGATCATGGCGCGCAGAATGACGCTTGAGGGCGCAAAAGTTCTTGCTGTCTTTGAGATTCAGCCGTATCCGAGCGGACTTCCGAGAAACATCGAACAGTGCCTGAATGATTACGGCATTCCGCTGTATTTGAGCCATACAGTGACGGGAATTCACGGAAAATCCCGACTTGAGTCTGTGACGGTCAGCGAGGTGGATGAGAATTTCAAGCCGATTCCAGGAACGGAGAAAGATTATGACTGTGATACGCTGATCCTCTCAGTTGGTCTGATTCCGGAAAATGAACTCTCCTTAAAAGCCGGGGTGACCCTCGATCCGAGAACGAAGGGACCTCTCGTCGATGAGAACTGTCAGACGAAGGTTCCGGGAATCTTTGCAGGAGGAAATGTTCTCCATGTTCATGATCTCGTCGATTTCGTTTCTCTCGAGGCAGAGCGTCTCGCAGATGCCGTCGTCGACTGGGTGAAGACACAGGAGCTTCCGGAGTGTGAGATTGCAGTGGAAGCAGAAGGTCCTCTCGGATATGTGCTTCCGGAGGCGATCAGCGGGGAGAAAGATGTGACGTTCTCGATGCGTGTGCGCCGTCCGATGAAGAATTGTCGTATTACAATCTCTCAGGACGGGGAAGTTCTTGTATCTAAGAAGCTGAAAAAGGCGATTCCGGCGGAGATGGAGCAGATGGTGCTTCCCCATGCAAAGCTGAAATCCAAGAATCCGGTAAAGGTGGTGATCTGCAGTGAATAGAGTATTTACCTGTATTTTATGTCCAAACGGATGTGAGATTGAAGTCGATTATGAGGGGACAACGCTTCACTCAGTCAGCGGAAATCTCTGCCCGAAGGGAAAAGAGTATGTGACACAGGAACTGGTATGTCCGAAGCGAAACATCGCAACCTCTGTGCTTGTAGAGGGAGGCGAACTCCCGCTTGTGAGTGTGCGTCTGACTGCCCCGATTCCGCGCGAGGAGATTTTTCATGTGGTTGAGGAGATTCGCAGACAGTGCCTGACCGCACCGGTCTATGCTGGAACCGTGATTCTTCCAAATGTTCTCGGTCTCGGCGCAGATGTGATTGCGACAAAGACCATTGCTCGTGCCAGAGGGCTTGCCGGTATCACGGAAAGCAAAACGTAAGCTCTTGTCGGAGCTGACGGAGCACACGATTGCGGGTCATTGCTTTCTGCGTCCGAGCTGCCAGAATGCGACCGCGCTGGCACTTGCAACATTCAGGGAATCGACCTCGTGGTATATCGGAATCATCACGGTGTAGTCGCAGTTTGCGATCGTTTCCTTAGCGAGACCATCACCCTCTGTTCCGAGAACCAGAGCGAGTTTGTCTTCGCGCATCAGCTGTGGATCGTCGATCGAGACCGAGTCCTTCTTGAGTGCCATTGCGACACTGCGAAATCCCATCGCCTTTAAGCGATCCATGCCGTCTTTTGACCAGTCGCCATCGATGAAAGTCCACGGAATCTGAAAGACGGTTCCCATGCTGACGCGGGAGGCACGGCGATAGAGCGGATCAGTGCATCCGTGTGTCAGAAGCACGGCATCCATGCCGAGACCGGCAGCGGAGCGAAAGATCGCGCCGACGTTTGTCGGATTCATCACATTTTCGAGGACAGCGATGCGGTGAGCGTTCGCACAGACCCTCTCGATCGACGGAAGTGATTTTCGGCGCATGGCACAGAGGATTCCGCGCGTCAGTGCAAAGCCGGTGAGCTTTGTCAGGACATCGAATTCTGCGACATATGCCGGAACATCCGGGCATTTTGCGAGCAGATCTTTCGCCTGCGTCTCAATGTGCTTTTTTTCAAGCAAAAAGGAGACTGGCTCATAGCCTGCCTGAAGCGCCCGCATGATGACATTAGGGCTTTCCGCAATAAAAAGCCCGGTCTGCGGTTCGTAGTAGCGCAGAAGCTGGTTTTCATTCAGCCGTGCATATAAGTCAAGTTCCGGTGCAGAAAAATCTTTAATTTCTATGATATTTGCCATAATCAAAAAACTCCATTTCATCATTTCTGGTCTTATTTTATAACGGCGCAGACAGATTTGTCCAGAATATGTTTGCGCAATGCGTGAACAGTAACAATTGACACTTTTTATCAAATATGATATGCTTGGTAACGAAAAATAAGAGAGCAAAACAAAAAAAGTCTTAAAACTTTCAAATTTTTTAAAATAAAAAAGATAGCAATGAGATGACAAGCGCGGGAGCCTGTGTGACAGGCTGAGAGGAAGATTGATCTTCGACCGTACCTGATTTGGGTAATGCCAACGGAGGGAAGCCTGAGAATGAGGAGTGTATCTCCGGAGCAAGTTTCCCGGAAGATATGCTCTTTTTATTTTTACAGGTTTCAATTACAGATCCAAAATACCGAAATCAGGAGGATGAAAAGGATGGAAAAAGAAAGAGTAAAGACATTTCGCATGGTATTTTTGGCAATGATGGTGGCAATCGGCGTGGTAATCTCCCCGATTCTGAGAATTGAGGGAATGTGCCCGACCGCGCATCTGATCAATATCACCTGTTCCGTGTTTATGGGACCGTGGTATTCTCTTCTGTGTGCCTGCATGATTGGTGTGATCCGCATGATGTTCATGGGAATTCCGCCGCTGGCTCTGACCGGAGCGGTGTTCGGAGCGTTTCTCTCCGGTGTATTTTACCGTGCCTCAAAGGGAAAAATCATCTGTGCGGTCTTCGGTGAGATCTTTGGCACCGGAATCATCGGTTCCCTCGTTTCCTATCCGGTTATGGCATTTCTGATGGGAAGAGAGGGACTCAACGCGTTCTATTACACCCCGATGTTTATCTCCGCGACGATTATGGGCGGAGTTACCGCATATGTATTTTTAAAGGCGTTGAGCCAGACGGGAATGCTTGCAAAAATTCAGGAGAGTCTGGGAGCAAAAATTTATGACAAGAACGGAAGAAAAAAGAGAGATGGACATGCAACTGATGAAACGCATGCAGGAGATGCGAAATTATATTAGAGAGACACAGCCGTTAATTCACTGTATCACAAATCCGATCTCGATTCATGATTGCGCGAATGTGATTTTGGCGACGGGCGCGCGACCGATCATGGCAGAACATCCGAAGGAAGTGGAGGAGATCACAGCGGTCTCCTCCGCTTTGATGCTGAATCTCGGGAATATCACGGATGTGAGGATGGAATCGATGAGACTTGCACTTGCGCAGGCGAACCGAGATAAGATTCCGGTGATCCTTGATCTCGTCGGCGTGACTTGCAGTCATCTGCGCCGAAGATTTGCGGAGTCCCTTTTGGAAGAGGGACAGTTTGCGGTGATCAAGGGAAATATTTCAGAGATTTTGGCGGTTGGTTCCCTGCCGTTTCACGGAACCGGCATCGATGCCGGGGCGGAGGATGCGGTTTCCGAGGAAAATCAGAGCCAGCGCGGAGAAGTCGCAAAATCGTTGGCAAAAACGTTGGGTTGTGCGGTTCTTGCAACCGGGAAAAAAGATCTCGTTGCGGTCTCTGATCAGGCATTTCTTGTCTCAAACGGAGATCCGGCATTGTCCGGAATCACAGGGACGGGATGTATGGTGGGAGCGCTGACTGCGTCCTATCTTCCGGCAGTCTCAACCCAGTCTCTTAGATCTTCTATTGGAACAAAAGGCACGGATTCTGAGTATTTGGTGGGTGATTCTTATGCAGAGGCGGAATCCGCATTTTCAGAAGGGGCTCTTTCGGCACTTCTCGGTGTTGTCACAATGGGAATTGCAGGGGAGAAGGCGACAAAAGCTTCCCGCGGTCCGGGAAGCTTTCAGACAGCACTTCTCGATGAAATTTTCTGCTTGAGCGAGGAGGCGTTTGCGAGAAAAGCCCGGATTTACCCGCTGTGACGTAAAAAGAAAAATGGATGAGAAAGAACCAGAAAGAAGAAACAAAAAAGAAACAGAGAAAAGAAATAAAGAAAAAATAGGAAATTAGAACTAGAAAATAGGAAATCAATAGGAAATAAAAACGAGGGGAGGATGATGCAGAGATGAAACATTTGGATATGAGTCTGTATCTGGTGACGGACAGCACCTATCACACGGAGGAATCGTTGCTTCGGACAGTCGAGGAGGCATGTGAGGGAGGAGTCACGATTGTACAGCTGAGAGAAAAGCATGCAGGAGGACGGGAGTATCTTGAGAAAGCACGAAAGGTTCGCGCGATCACAGAGCGCTATGGCGTTCCGCTGATTATTGATGACCGTGTCGATGTGGCGATGGCATGTGGAGCGGACGGCGTTCACGTCGGAGCGTCGGATCTTCCGGTCGCAGAGGCGCGTCGGATTCTCGGACCGGACAAGATCGTCGGAGCGACCGCAAAGACGGTGGAGACGGCGCTCAAAGCATATGAGGATGGGGCAGATTACCTTGGGGTCGGAGCGATCTATCCGACAACGACAAAGGTTGTGACAATCCGCACCGAGGTTTCAACGCTCGATGCGATCTGCCGTGCCGTGCCGATTCCGGCAGTTGCGATCGGCGGTTTGAACCGGGGAAATATGGGAATTCTGGATGGAACCGGAATTTCCGGAATTGCGGTGGTATCTGCGATCATGAAATCGGAGAACCCGAGAGAGACGGCGAGAGATCTGCTCAAGGAAGTGCACCGGATGAGAAGAAATTTTGAATTCAAATAAATTAAAAGCATCCGTTTTTAGTATTGTGGTCTGCATTGAAAAGAGGACGCTCCTGTGTTAAACTATCCATAACACGGGAGCGTTTTTATGTGTGGTTCGCACAGTGCTAGATCGTTGCCGAAGCAACTGCGCCTTAGCGCGAAAATGTGCAGGAATTTTTTAGAGAGCGAGAATACAAGACAATGGTGAAAAAATGGGAGATTACAATCCCGCAGTTTACGGGAAATGAACCGCGCAGAGCCTATATCTATCTGCCGGAATCTTATGAATGGGACCCGGAACGGCGATATCCGATTTTATATATGTTTGATGGTCACAACGTATTTTTTGACTGGGATGCCACCTATGGAAAGTGCTGGGGAATGAAAGAGTATATGGATCAAAGTAAGACCCAGATGATCGTAGCGGCGGTGGAATGTAACCGCGGAGCGGACAATGGACGACTCTCCGAGTATTCTCCGTTTGATTTTTCCGATGCAAACTATGGAAAATTTAAGGGACGCGGAAGAGAGACGATGGAATGGTTTGTGCGCGAATTTAAGCCGTATATCGATCAGAATTACCGCACGATTCCAGATCGGGAGCACACCTACATTGCAGGAAGCTCGATGGGCGGTCTGATGAGTCTGTATGCAGTCAGTGCGTTCAATGAGGTATTCTCCAAGGCAGTGGCGCTGTCTCCGTCAATCTGGACGGCACCGGGAAAGATCGCAAAGATGATCCGAGAGACGAATTATGGACCGGAGACGACAGTTTATCTCGACTACGGTTCAGAGGAGCTTGGATATCGTGAGAAGGCATCGGACCAGTTTGCAAAGGTGACGGGACTTATGATCAAGAAGGGCGTTTTCGTATCCTCACGAATTATCCCGGGAGGCACGCACAGTGAGGCAAGCTGGGAGCGCCAGATTCCGTTTTTTATGGAAGCCCTGAATTATCAGCGATAAGATAATATAAGAGGAAGGATGGCAAGCGACATGGAGATGAATTACGTAAAGCAGTACAGCCCGGCTCTGGGAAGAGATATGGAGTGCAAGATTTACGGTCATGGGGGAAGACCGGTGCTCTATATTCCTTGTCAGGACGGGCGTTTATTTGATTTTGAAAATTTTCATATGCATGAGACCTGGGCACCGTGGATTGACCGCGGGGATGTGATCGTGTTTGCGATCGACACGATTGACCGGGAGACCTGGTCGGATGCAAATGGAGATCCGTACTGGAGAATTCGTCGGTATGAGCAGTGGATTCGCTATATCACGGATGAGATGGTGCCATTTATGAGAAAGACGGTGAATGATAGAAATGGCTGGACGGGATATCCGGATGTGATTGTGTTCGGATGCAGTCTCGGGGCGACACATGCGTCGAATCTCTATTTTCGAAGACCGGATCTCTTTGACGGCGTATTGGCACTCAGTGGCGTGTACTCGGCATCCTACGGATTCGGAGACTATATGGATGATATTGTCTATATCAACTCGCCGGTGGATTATCTCGCAAATATGCCGGAAAATCATCCGTATATTGAACTCTACAATCAGAAAAATGCGATTTTCTGTACCGGACAGGGACCGTGGGAGATTCCGGAGTCCACAAGACAGCTCCAACAGATTTTGGAGCAGAAACACATTGATGCGTGGGTGGATTACTGGGGTCACGATGTTTCCCATGACTGGCCGTGGTGGCATAAGCAGGTGGAATATTTTGTGCCGTATCTCTTAGGTCAGCATGCATAGGATTCGTAAACGCGAAACAGGATGCAAAAAAGCCAAAGGGTACAAAGCTAAAAGGAACTTGTGAGGCAGAGAAGTTTATAACATAAAAGCGTTTATAAGGTGATGTTGAAATGAAAAAGGGAGGAAGAAAGAGTTATGAAAAATTTTGTGTTTATCTCACCGAATTTCCCGACAAACTACTGGCAGTTTTGTCGGGAACTCAAGAAGAATGGAATGAATGTACTCGGAATCGGTGACCAGCCTTACAATGAGCTGAGTGAGGATCTCAAGGAGAGTCTGAATGAGTATTACAAGGTCAGTAACCTTGAAAATTATGATGAGGTCTATCGTGGTGTGGCATTTCTGATTTTCAAGCACGGTCAGATTGACTGGCTTGAGTCGAACAACGAGTACTGGCTTGAGCGCGATGCCAAGCTGAGAACGGCATTTCACATCACGAGTGGATTTCAGGAGGAGGATCTTCCGCGCATCAAGTACAAGTCGAAGATGAAGGAGTATTATCAGCGTGTGGGAATCCCGACAGCGCGCTATCATCTCGTCGATGATCTTGAGGGCTGTCAGGCATTTATTGAGAAAGTCGGCTATCCGGTTGTCGTGAAGCCGGACAACGGAGTCGGCGCGGCGAGCACCTACAAGCTGAAAAATGAGACGGAACTGGAAGATT
The DNA here is from genome assembly GCF_983179755.1 of Brotaphodocola sp. Lineage (NCBI taxonomy): Bacteria > Bacillati > Bacillota > Clostridia > Lachnospirales > Lachnospiraceae > Brotaphodocola > Brotaphodocola sp. Next base: position 19,878 of record NZ_CFAHBC010000011.1, read on the forward strand.
TCCTCAAGGAGCGGGAGGAGAAGATGCCGGACGTTCCGTACATCATGGAGGAGTTCATCGAGGCGGAGATTAATTCTTACGACGCAATCATTGATTCTCACGGAAATCCGTTGTTTGAGACGGGAAATGTGACTCCGGTTTCGATCATGGATATCGTAAACAACGGCGACAATTCGATTTACTACATTGTCCGCGATCTCCCGTCTGATGTGAGGATGGCGGGTCGTGCGACCGTCAAGAGTTTTGGAGTCAAGAGCCGTTTTGTCCACTTTGAGTTCTTCCGTCTGACAAAGGATCACGAGGGTCTCGGTCACAAGGGCGATGTGATGGCACTCGAGGTCAACATGCGCCCGTGTGGTGGATTTACCCCGGACATGATGGACTTTGCAAACAGCACAAATGTATACAAGATCTGGGCGGACATGATTGCCTATGACAAGACGGAGATAACCCCGGGTCGCCGTTCCTACTGCGCATTTGCCGGACGTCGCGATGGCAAGAAATTTGTAATGAGCGATCAGCAGATCAGAGAGAGATACGGGGAGCAGATCAAGATGGATCAGCGTCTTCCGGATGTGCTTGCGACTGCGATGGGAAATCAGATGTATGTTGCGATCTTCCCGACGAAGAAGGAGATGGATCAGTTCTTTAGCGATATTCTGGAGTGCAGGGAAGACTAGAAATGTAAAATAACCCCAGAAGATTAGATACAGAAAAATGGGTAGAACCATGCTGATCAGCGAGATTTCTGTGAGAAAGCCCGTTTCCAGGCTTTCTACTTGCCGGGACAGGAGATAACAGAAATAGCCAGAGAGTAGATACGATATAAATAAACAAAAGGAGACTTCCGTTCGATAGACCGAGGTCTCCTTTTGTTTATCTGCTGTCTTATTTATTTGATTTATCCGGCGTTTGATTTATTTGGTATTTTATTTTACAAATACAATCTTTCCGATCTTGTGGATCTCCTTTACCGGAGCTGGGGCCGGATAGCCGAGAGCAGCGATTCCGTAAGCGGAGTGGTCATCCGGAACACCCCAACTCTTTAAGATTGCGCGGACTTCCGGCACATCACAGCAGTCGCGAAGCTGATTGATCCAGACAGAACCGATGCCGAAAGAATGGGCGGAGAGGAACATATTTTCCATTGCGCAGGCATTGTCGTCGATCGAATGACGGCTTGTTCTCTCATTCGTTGTGATCACGATTGCGGACGGCTGATACATATCGTATCCCTCGCGTCCGAGTGCCTTGCCGATCGCACTTGCGAGTTCCTGAATTTTCTCGGTGTCGGTCACGACGGTGAACTGCCAGGTCTGACGATTCATTCCGCTCGGAGCGTAGATCGCAGCCTGAAGAATCTGGTCAAGTTCCTCTGTCGGGATCGGTTTCTTTTCAAAGGCACGGGTACTTCTTCTTGTGAGTATGTTTTCCATTACAGCGTTCATTTATAATCCCTCCTGATGCTCGTTTAACTGCTAACTACACTCTAGCATAGGAAAATAAAAAAGACAATTCCTATTTTTTTGAAAAAATAATGAGAATAATTATCGATAAAACGCATTAATCCTATAAATGTCGAATGATACAATAGCTGATTGTTAGCGTTTCTGTTTTCGATTTAAAAATTGAGAAATTGCGGGAATGGTGGGGATATGATAAAATAAAAATCGAGCGAAAAAGAAAGGTTGTCCGTTCAGAATAAACGAAAAAAAGGAATTATACGATATTTATGAGATACGAATTTGCACCGATGGAGGGAATCACCGGCTATGTATACCGGAACGCTCATCATCAGTTTTATAAAAAGATAGACCGCTATTTTACACCGTTTATCACGCCGAATCAGACGAGAAAATTTACGAGCAGGGAGATGAATGATGTGCTTCCGGAGCACAATCAGGGAATCGAGATTGTTCCGCAGATTCTGACGAACAAGGCGGAGGATTTTCTCTGGGCGTCGGAGAAATTGAGAGATCTCGGCTATGAGGAGGTCAACTTAAATCTTGGGTGTCCGTCGGGAACCGTTGTGACAAAGAAGAGGGGAGCGGGATTTCTCGCATTTCCAGTTGCACTGGATGCCTTTCTTGAGGAAGTGTGTAATGGGATCAACAGACTTGGAATGAAGATTTCTGTGAAGACGAGAGTCGGAAAAGACAGTCCGGACGAGTGGGAAGAGCTTCTGGAGATTTACAGTCGGTATCCGCTCTCAGAACTGATTGTGCATCCGCGAATTCAGACAGACTTCTACCGGAATCATCCAAATCTCGATGCCTATGAGCTGGCAGCAGAGAAGAATTCGTCAAATCAAATTTCGCTCACTTACAATGGAGATCTGTTTTCGGTTCAGGATTTTGAAAACTTGATCGAGCGTTTTCCGAATACAGAGACTGTGATGATGGGGCGTGGACTTCTGACAAATCCGGCGCTTGCGGAGCAGATTGAAGGCATGCAGGAGAAGTGTGGAAGCAGTGAGGCAGGATCTTGCAAGGCGCGGCGAGATGATCCTTGCTTTTCGGAAAAAGAAAACGAAGAGAAAGAAAAGTGCGATGAGAAACAGAGATTTCGTAAATTTCACGATGCCCTTTTGGCAGGATACAGCGAGGCGATCCCCGGAGACAGAAATGTTCTGTTCAAGATGAAAGAACTCTGGTTTTATTTCGGACAGGCATTTGAGAATGATGAGAAAGCACTCAAGCAGATTCGAAAGGCAGTGAAGATGGATGTCTACCGGGATGCGGTTGCAAAAATCTTCTCGGAATGTGAATTAAAAAATCCACCGGGATTTCAGTAAATTTCAACAAGAATCTGAGTGGAATGAGAAGAGGACGAAGAACAAAGCAGTAGAGCGACATGGCGAACGATATGGTAATGCAAGATCCTATATTGGAAAAGATACATGAAAGTACATGTATATGAAAATGAATGGGAAAGAAATGTGTGGGGAAAAGAAAATGGCAATCAAAACGGTAATTGTGGATAATGCGCCGGAGCTTTTGGAGAGACTTGGCGGATTTTTGGAGGCAATAGACGGAGTGGAGCTTGTCGCGAGATTTGAGGAGGCGGTTTCCGTCGTCGATTTTGTGAGGGATCAGGATGTGGATCTCGTCTTCACAGATATTGTGATGCCGGATATCAGCGGAATCAGTCTGGCGAGAAAGTTGCAACAACTCCCGAATCCGCCGGCGGTTGTGTTGATGTCGAGTATTCCGGGATTTTCGCTCGAGGCGTGGAAAATTCAGGCATACACGTTTTTGGAAAAGCCGTATACGAGGGCAGATGTGGCGAAAGTGATATCGAATTTTGAAAAAGAGTGATAAAATCCTAACATTAGGGGTAGAAATATAAATGATTTTGTGATAGAATAGCTTGGAAATAAAAATAGTAACTATTTGCAATATAGTTTTGCCTTTCAGAGTGGATGTCCTCCACCTAAGTTATACGCTCCGCGTGGATGCGCAGTAATTCTGATGGGAAGATGTCAGCAAAGCTGACCAGAATTACGCGCCAGGTCTCCGCGAGCGTCGGCTTGAAAATATAAAAAATAAACCAGAAAACGACAGAGGAGAAAATAAAATGATCAGTGATATGAAGATTTCCGATTCAATTGTATATGTTGGCGCAAATGATAAGACGATTGACCTGTTCGAGAGCCAGTATCCGGTTCCGAATGGCGTTTCCTACAATTCTTATGTGATTCTGGACGAGAAGGTAGCAGTCATGGATACCGTGGACCCGAGAGCAACTGAGGAGTGGTTTGCAAATCTGGAGCGCGTGCTCGCAGGTCGCCATGTCGATTACCTTGTAGTTTCCCACATGGAACCGGATCATGCCGGAAATGTACAGAAATTCGCAGAGAAATATCCGGAGGCGAAGATCGTTGGTAATGCAAAGACGTTCGGCATGATGGCACAGTTCTTTGACTTTGATCTGTCTGACCGCAAGGTGGAAGTGAAGGAGGGCGGTACGTTAGAGCTTGGAAGTCATACACTTCAGTTCTTCATGGCACCGATGGTTCACTGGCCGGAGGTTATGGTTGCCTACGAGCAGAGCGAGAAGATCCTGTTCTCCGCAGATGGATTCGGAAAGTTTGGTGCAACTGATGTCGATGAGGAGTGGGATGATGAGGCAGGTCGCTATTTCCTGAATATTGTTGGAAAATATGGCGTTCAGGTGCAGGCACTTTTGAAGAAGGCTTCCGGCCTCGATATCCGTATGATCTGTCCGCTTCACGGTCCGATTCTGAAAGAGAATCTTGGTCACTACCTTGGACTGTACCAGACCTGGAGCAGTTATGAGCCGGAGAAGAAGGGGGTTCTCGTGGCATTTGCATCGATCCACGGCAACACCGCAAAGGCAAGCCAGCTGATGGCAGAGTATTTGAGAGAGAATGGAGAGGCAGATGTGACGGTGATGGATCTCTCCCGCACCGATGTCTCCTATGCGGTTCGCAAGGCATTCTACTATGACCGTATCGTTCTCGCCGGTGCAACCTATGACGGCGGAGTCTTCCCGTGCATGGAGGAGTTCCTTCTGCATCTGAAGTCTAAGAATTATCAGAAGCGCACCGTTGGAATCATCGAGAATGGCACCTGGGCACCGCTTGCAGGAAAGGTGATGAAGGGAATCCTTGAGACGATGAAGAACATCACGATTGCAGAGCCGATGGTTACGATCCGCTCGACAGTCAAGGAAGATACGAAAGAGCAGATGAAGGAGCTTGCAAAAGTTCTCACAGCGTAATAAAATAAAAAAGACAGAGGGGAAGCCTGCGCATGCCAGACTTCCTCGTTGTATATGTATGGAAATATAAGATATAAGAATGAGAGAAACCTGCATCAGGGTTAAAATGATTGAAAAGATTCATCTGGGCAGGATGGGGACAAGAAAGGGTGAGAGACATGAAAATTATTTATGCGATTGTGAGTGCGGATGATGGAAACAGAGTGACGGACGTGCTGAACGATCATCGTTACAGCGTGACGAGACTTGCGACGACGGGCGGTTTCCTGAAAAAGGGAAATGCGACTCTGATGATCGGTACACAGGACGACAAGGTGGATTATGCGATTGAGCTGATCCGTGAGACCTGTGGCAAGCGCCAGAAGATCAGCTGTGATATGCCGAGTCCGAGCATCGGTTCGATGGCAGGCAATTACATGACGATGCCGGTCAGCGTGGAGACAGGCGGAGCGACAATCTTCGTGACGGATGTGGAGCGCTTTGAGAAGTTCTAAGTGAACAAATTGTTTGAATATTTATATACAATTAGACAACTTACAAAAAATATAAAAATAATTTACAAAAAGTGTTGACAAAAACGAATGGATCTGGTATTATAAAGACAACAAAGAAACAGAAACAAAACAAAAGAGAACACAAGAAGTTCTCGAAAGAAATTCTCAGCGAAAGGGAATTTCAAAAAAATCTAAGAAAAGGAGGTACAATCCACCGAACAGTTAAATGAGTTTCCCTTATCAAAATCAAAAATCCGAAAGGATTGAGAAAAAAGATAAGCAAGGAAACAGGAAAAGAATCTGTAAGTGGAACAAGAACAAACATTTTCCAGATCCAAACGTTATTGCAGACAGAGAGAAAAGAATCGGTTTTCTTATATGACGAGAAAGTATAGGAAGGACGATAGATTTCAGAATCGGATAACAGAAAAGAAAGAGATATAAAAAAGGAAGGAAAATAAAAAATTCAACCACATACAGAGGAAGAAAGATATATATATAGAACAAAAAACTTCATAAGGAAAAAGCAAAGAGAGGTATAGTCCAGTGGACGAAGTGAACTGAAAGCGGATGCCAGAGATGTCAATCATTGGTATCCGCTTTCCTAGGTTTTACGGAAGGATCAGGGCTGATCGAATTCCAATCCCTCCAAATTAAACGGTGGTGTGTATTCTTCACGCGCACTGCTTTTTTTTTGCATAAATCCGTGATCGAGACCGAGGGCGAGAGCAGTGTCGACAACTTTTTCGTACTCATAGCTGGTGATCCGGCGGTTCAGTTCCGGGCAGTCGTCAAGATGGCGGTAGGGGGTGTACTGACTCATCAGGCTGATAAAAAACTGATCCTTCGGGAAGTGGTCAGCAATCCAGGTTAAGAGCGCGATCGAGTCGTCCTTGTGTCCGGGAAGAACGAGATGTCGGATGATGACACCGCGGTCCATGATCGAAACTTCCTGACCATCGGGAGATACCTCGGTGTGAAACGATGGGGTGCCGGTCTGCTCAATCATCTGGGCGATCGCAGAACTTGCCCGCGTGAAATAGTCGGGAGCACCGGAACAACGGCGAGCAAGGTCAGAGTCAAGATATTTAAAGTCCGGAAGCCAGATGTCGACATAGGGCCTGAGGGCGAGAATCGTCTCTGCGCGCTCGTAGCCACCGCAGTTGTATACAATCGGGATCCTGAGATCTGGTTTTGCGAGGCGGAGTGCCGGAAGAATCCACGGGAGGTACTGGGTCGCCGTCACGAGATTGATGTTGTGTGCGCCCTGATCCTGAAGGTTCAAAAAGACCTTGGCAAGCTGTTCACTACTTAAACTCTTTCCGAAATGCTCCTGGCTGATCTCATAGTTTTGACAGAAGACACAACGCAGGGTGCATCCAGAAAAGAAGACGGTTCCACTGCCCGCAAAACCGCTGATACAGGGTTCTTCCCAGTGGTGGAGTGCAGCGCGGGCACAAAAGATTCCCGCCGGGGAGGAGCAATAGCCAGAGCGGGTGTGCCGATCGACTTTGCACTGGCGCGGACAGAGTTCACAGGAGAAAATCTGATTTTCGAGATCAAGGGCTGAGAGGTTCATGGTATAATAAAAATCCTTTCGTTGTGTTGTGTATGCTTGAGTTTCCTATAATAAATCTTTAATATTTTATCGATTAAAATCGGTCTGTTTTTTGCGTTTTTCTGTATTGAATCATGATTTGCTGTATATATTGGAAGTAGGAAATCGGAACAGAAATTGATTCTCAGTATATAAGAATTTTTAAAGGATTGCAAGGCAGAGTTTTTTAGTTAAAGTTTGAGACTTGAAAAATTGAAGAGACTGTTGTATAATCAATCCATAGAAAACAGAAAGACGTAATTCCTGGAATGTTCGACAACCTTACCCATTTTGAACCTACATTTCTGACTCAGGGATTCCAATATTTGCAGACCGATGTCAAGCCTCCAATGAGCAGTGGAAGGCAGAAGCCTGCGTGAGGTTGCCCACCTAGCACTGCTAGGCGTCAATAAGTAAGACCGGCATTTTGGGATTACGAAAGATAAAGCAACGAGCAATCGTTGCTTTATCTTTTTTTTTTCAGAAAAATGTGCTACTCTTATAAGCGAAAGACGCACAATGAGGAAAAACAGGAAGAACATGTGCCGGGGATTCTGGCACAATCTGAAACTGGAGGCTGGAGTGAAAAAAGAAAAATTTGAAACGTACATCTACTGGGGTGTGACCGCATTCGTGGTTCTGGTTTTATTGGTTGCAGTGATTTTTCTGCTGATTAACTGGAAATCGGCACAGAAGATGTGCACTGCTCTTTTGGGAATTCTCGAACCGATCATTTACGGAGCAGTGTTTGCCTATCTCATGGCACCGATTTACAATCGCGCATGCCAGTGGACGGAAAAGATTTTTTCGCTTGTGAAGCTGGAGAAGGCAGGAAAGAAATTGAGCACGACGGTTGCGACGCTGGCGAGTCTGCTGGTTCTTGTCGCAGTCGTGACAGGTCTTGTCTCGATGCTGGTTCCACAGGTGATTACGAGTATTCGAGGAGTGATCGAGGCACTCCCGGCGGGTGTCTTAAATCTGGAAATGTGGTTAGAACAGCTCTTCCGCGACAATCCGGATGTGGAGGCACAGGTGATGCAGTACTATGCGAAGGCATCGACATGGCTTCAGAACTGGCTCACAAATGATCTGATCCCGAACATTTACAACATTGCGACGGGAGTGTACAGCGGAATCTTTACGGCTGTTCATACGGTCTTAAACATGATCATCGGTCTGATTGTCATGGTCTATCTGCTGAATATGAAGGACAAGCTCAAGACGCAGACGATCATGGTGATCTACGGGGCTCTGCCCGTGCGTGTGGCGAATAAGGTGATCGAGGAGGTCCGCTATGTCCACAAGATTTTTGGTGGATTCATCATTGGAAAACTTCTCGATTCCCTGATTATTGGAATCTTGTGCTATGTTCTTCTGAGTTTCATGAACATGCCGTACGTTCTGCTTGTCAGTGTGATTGTTGGTGTGACAAATGTCGTTCCGTTTTTTGGACCGTTTATCGGGGCTGTGCCGAGTGCTTTCCTGATTCTTTTGGCAAGTCCGATCAAATGTCTGTATTTTATTATTTTTATCCTTCTGCTTCAGCAGTTTGACGGAAACATTCTTGGTCCGAAGATTCTCGGGGATTCGACGGGACTCTCGAGCTTTTGGGTATTGTTCTCGATTCTGCTGTTTGGCGGGGTGTTTGGTTTTGTCGGAATGATCATCGGAGTACCGACGTTTGCGGTATTTTATAAACTGATGAAGGAGCTGATTTCCTGGTTGCTAAAGAGAAAGAATCTCTCAGCTCAGCCGGGAAAGTATGAAAACCTGGATCATATTGACGAGGAACAGAAGACTTACATTCAAAAATAAGAGGCAACTATGAAGAGTCGGAAACTGATCGCATTTATGGGCGGAATGGTGACACTGATCGCCGTATTGATTGGAATTATTCTTCTTTGTGAACCGCAGAGGGACGGGATCTCGCGGGCGGAGGTTGCCCGTGCGGTTGTTTTGGCGCTGAAATCGCCGGAGGAAGTGTCCATGTGGCGTCGGGAGGCGGGAAGTTCGCATTTTTCAGCGAACACTCAGAGTCAGTGGTACATTCCGTGGATGGATTATCTGTATGAGAATGGATTTCTCACGGAGGAGGAGACACCGGCGGACGAGAAGACAGCGGAGGGCTGGCTGACTTACGGGGAGGCACAGCAGATTGCGGAAACCTCCGCACCGACGCTCGGAGTACTGGTGGATGTGACGAAGAAGAATCGAAATCAGCCATATCCGGAGGATTCGTGGTGGATTCTGTATGATGCGATCTTGAAATCTGCGGACCCGAAAGGAAATGTGAAGACGCAGAGTGTGCTGGTCTATGGAACACCGGAGACTGTTCCGTCAGCGGAGGCGTGGACGGTGTATACGAATCTGGGACAACTGCGTTTTGACGGATTGACGCTTGATGCCTATCTCGATCATGAACTCGAAGCCTATGTGAGAGGAAATCAGCTGATCCATGTGATTGCGGACAATGGTCAGAATACGACGTACCGCAATGTCTGGGTCATTGATGCTGACGAGAGTGAGATGAAGGTTTACTTAGGCGATCTTGAGCGGACGATTTCGTTTCGCAGGAAAGTAAAGAAAAAGAAAGCCGAGGAGATGGTTCACAATCTCGCAGATATCCAGATGGAGAAGGGCAAGATTGCAAAAGTTTCGCTCAAGCAGGACACGATCACGGGAAAGGTTCTGTCCGTGCGGAGTGATTCGATCGAGATCGAGGGATACGGATCTGTTCCGTTTGATGAGGAGTACAAGGTACTCCGAACGTATGGGACAGTGAAACGGGAAAATCTCTCAGACATCCTGATTGGATATGACCAGAATGAATTCGTCGTCGCAAAGGGAAAGATCTGTGCGGTTTTGACTGTGCGGGATGTCAATGCGGATACAATCCGTGTTTTGTTGATGAATAACGGATTCAAGAGCATTTTTCACGATACGGTGACGATCTCATGCAGTGGTGCGATGACGATGACACAGGGCGATCAGGAGACGACGCTCGAGGCGGGAAGCACCGTCTCTTTTTCTAAGGGAGACGGTCAGCTCACAGCAGGCAGAATCATCTTAAAACCTCAGAATGAGACGGATGAACTGACCGTACCGACACTTGAGCGCACGCTCGGAACACCATCGTATGCGGGCAGACTTGAGATTGTGGAGGCGGATACGGGACTTGTTCTGATGAATGAGCTGTATTTAGAGGATTATCTCAAAAAAGTTGTGCCGAGTGAGATGCCACCGAACTATGAGAAGGAGGCACTCAAGGCGCAGGCAGTCTGTGCGCGCACTTATGCCTATATGCAGATTCAGAGCAATACTTACAGCCAGTACGGCGCCCATGTCGATGACAGCACGAATTTTCAGGTCTACAACAACGTGGAGACGAATGAGAGAACGCGGGAAGCTGTTGAGGAGACTTACGGAAAAATGTTGCTGTATAAGGGAAAGCCGGTTTCTGCGTATTACTTTTCGACTTCCTGTGGAACGACGACGGACGGAAGCATCTGGGGAAATGATTCCTCGGAGACTCCGTATTTGAAGAGTGTGGCGCTCAGTCCGGGACGAAAGACGCTTGATTTAACAGAAAATGCGGATTTTTCGTCGTTTATCAAGGATGAGGATTATCCGGCTTATGATTCGTCCTACCCGTTTTATCGCTGGAATGTGATGACAAACGCACAGATTCTCGGGGATCACATCGGCGGAATCGGAACAATCGAGAGTGTGAAGATCACGGAACGCGGTCCGGGTGGTGTCGCACTCAAGATGCTCGTCAAGGGAAGCGAGGGGGAGAAAACGATCAGTGGTCAGAATGCGATCCGGTCGGCACTCGGAGATTCCAGCCTGACGATCAAGCGAAAAGACGGGAAGACCTCGGAGGGATGGAGCTCCCTGCCGAGTGCATTTTTGACGGTCGAGGATGTCGGCAAGAATGACAAGGGAATCACGCGGTTTAAGATTTATGGCGGTGGTTACGGTCACGGTGCAGGCATGAGTCAGAATGGAGCGCAGGGAATGGCAAAAGACGGTATGACCTGTGAGGAGATCCTGAAGTTTTTCTACGAGGGCGTGAGTGTGGCAGAACCCCCGATCGGGGAACAGCAGGCGAAAAATGCACAGAATTAGTCGTATTTGACTGTACCCGTGTATGTGTCTACATGGGGATATGGATACAAATATATGGATATAGACATATGAACATATGGGCATATGATAAGGGTGGGAAATTTTTGAATAGGAGACGGGGCAATGGTTCGGACGGGACAAAGAATTTTGGCAGTCTTACTGCCGGATCATAAGGTAAAGCTGGGACTTGCGTGGGCGTCTATTCTCGCAGTCCTCTGCGTTGCGTTGAGCGTGGCGATTTCGATGTTTGGAATGCGCGGGTTTGACATGATTCTCGGAAACAATGCCCGAAGTCTCTCGTTCTGGTCAGCGATGGATCAGGAGCGAACGACGTTCAGCCGTTATATCCAGAGCGGGACACAGGAGGCGAGGGAGGAGTATCAGGAGGCAAGTGAGAAGACGAGAAGAGAGCTTGCAAAACTGTCCTTTGACTATAAGAAAATCGGTGCGGACTGCTATGCGCGAACCTGGTCGATCAAGAGCCTGTATGAGAACTATGTGCCGGAGCGGGATCTCGTTTTGATGATGGATCAGCAGGAAAGTGGATACCGTGAGCGCTTGAGTCGGGTGTACCGGCTTCAGGGGTATTTGACCACATATGCGGGACAGCTTGAGCAGATGACGATTCAGCTCGGAAACCGGCAGTACCAGAGCAGTCGGACGATGCTTGTGCTTGTCCCGGTTGCAACGCTTTTTCTCGGTATCCTCTCACTGAGCCTGACCTGGTATATCTCGGCACTCAGGGAAAAGCACGATATGGAGCGACAGCTTGCGGATGTTCAGCTCCAGATGCTCAAAAACCAGATTAAACCTCATTTCTTATTTAATACGCTGAATCTGATCGCAAGCATGGCGCAGATTGAGGATGCAGAGGTGACCGAAAAGATGATTGAAGCCCTCAGTCGTCTGTTTCGCTACAACTTAAAGTCGAGTGAGTCGGTCATGCCACTTGAGCGAGAGCTCAGGGTAGTGCAGGATTACATGTATCTTCAGCAGATGCGTTTTGGAAAGCGGATTCAGTATCAGTCGGACTGTGCGCCGGAGACTCTGTCTCTGCTTGTGCCGTCGTTTGTGCTTCAGCCTCTCGTTGAGAATGCAATCAAGCATGGTCTGTCGACGCGGAGCAGTGGCGGACGGATCGTTGTGCGCTCATGGATGGACGGAGAGCGGTTTCGGATGAGTATTGCGGACACCGGAGAGGGAATGAGCGAGGAGCGCCTTGAGGAGGTCAGACAGCGACTGAAACGGGGCGAGAGAAACGACATATCATCCATAAAGAGAGAAGAAGCAAAGAGGGAAGATAGCAAGAGAGAGGATACAAAGAGCGGAGAACACACCGGTACCGGAATCGGGCTCTTGAATATCTGGAGTCGCATTCACGGGATGTACTGCGATGGAGAGATGGAAATTTACAGCAGACCGGGTGCGGGAACGGTTGTGCAGTTGGCCTTTACACCGGAGAAAGGGCCGGAAGGGGGAGATCCAAATGTATCGGGTATTACTGGCAGACGATGAGCAGATTGAGCGTATGGCGCTTGCGCGGAAACTTCAGCGCGCTTTTGGCGGTCAGTTGGAAATTTGTGAAGCGTCAGATGGAAAGATGGCGATCGAGGTATTTCAGAAGCAGAAGAGCCAGATTGTGATTATGGATATTTCGATGCCGGAGATGAACGGGATGGAGGCAGCGGAGGAGATCCGAAGGATGGACGCGAACTGCGTGATTCTGTTTCTGACGGCGTATGATGAGTTCTCGTATGCGAAGCGCGCGTTTGTGATCCGTGCGCTCGACTATCTGCTCAAGCCCTGTGATAAGGAGGAGCTGTCTGCGGTCATGGAGGAAGCGATGCGAATCACGGATCAGAGGCTTGCCGGGGAGTCTGAGCAAACGCAGGCGGAGGAACAACCGGAGTCTGAGCCGGTTTACCGTGACGGAGGAGTCGGGGATACGCGACTTGACTGTGTTGCAGAGACGATCCGCCAGTACATCCGTGAGAACTATATGAATGAGATTTCGATGCAGGATGCCGCAAGGTGGATGCAGTACTCAGATGCGTATTTTTCCAAGCTGTTCAAGCAGTGTTTTGATCAGAACTTCACGACGTATCTGATGCATTTTCGGGTGGAGGAGGCAAAAAAATTGCTCCAGAACCGTCAGATCAGCGTCAAGGATGTGAGTGCAAAGGTCGGGTATTATGATTCCAACTATTTTGCGAAGGTGTTCAAGCGGATTACGGGGATGATTCCGTCAGAGTATCGGGCGCAGTTTTTTGCGTCGTAAGATGTAAAGAGCGTAAAGAGCTAGAAACAGATTTTAGAAAAAACTAAGGTGCAACTCATCATTCTTCCGGACAACCGGCAAGAGTAATCTGCGAAAAGACCGTTCCTGTTGGCGCGGGGGCGGTCTTTTCATGTTTAACAGAAAAATGTTTGATCGTTAATGCGATGCTTGAGGTCGGAAGTGTAAATGCAGAAGAGAATTCCGGAGACCGCAAAAAAGATCGAATTCCCCCCGATTTGAGATGGAAAGCATGGATAAAATCGAAATGGAAAAAATAGCGAATTTCCGAGAAAAATTATGTAAAATCTCCAAAAAATAAAGATTCCGGATGCGATGGATCTTTCTGGGAGACGATAGAGTGGGGGAGAGGAGAGAATTTTGTGGACAAAGTATACAAAGACAAAATCTTCTTCCTAAATCGCAAGGATTTACGGTACAAAACAAAATCTTAACGCTATATAATGGGAGTCGTGGTCAAGAGAGCGCAAAGTATGCGCAAAAGATGATAAAAATGATCACATCCTGAAATGATATGCGATATGCAGGAATGTTTTGCATTCCATCCATATAGAAGGTGCATAGAGGAGTCTGGTTACAAATGTATGGTGTTATCGATTTTTAAATGTATACAGGGAATGGGTATTGAGGCATATTGATTTGGGGCAGTGGCAAACGAAAAAAATGAAATGGAGGGAATAAAAGGTGAAGAAGATTTTGAAGCAGGCGACAGTGTGTCTGTTTGCAGTGACGATGGCATTTGGTTTAACCGGATGCGGATCACTCACAAACGGAAAGCGAATCATCCGGATTTCGCATGCACAGTCAGAGACCCATCCGGAGCATCTTGGACTTCTGGCATTCAAGGAGTACGTGGAGGAGAATCTTGGGGATAAGTATGAGGTGGAAATCTTCCCGAACGAGCTTTTAGGATCTGCACAGAAAGCAATCGAGCTGACTCAGACAGGTGCAATCGATTTCGTAGTGGCAGGTACTGCAAACCTTGAGACATTTGCGGATGTTTACGAGATTTTCAGTATGCCGTATCTGTTTGATTCTGAGGAGATTTACAAGTCTGTCATGCAGGATACCGACTACATGGAGAAAATCTATGAGTCTACCGATGATGCAGGCTTCCGTGTGGTAACCTGGTACAATGCAGGAACGAGAAACTTCTACGCAAAGACCCCGATCCGCACACCGGATGATCTGAAGGGCTTAAAGATCCGTGTACAGCAGAGCCCGGCGAGCGTAGCAATGGTAAATGCGTTCGGCGCAGCAGCATCTCCGATGGGATTCGGTGAGGTTTACACCGCTATTCAGCAGAACGTTATCGATGGAGCAGAGAACAATGAGCTTGCTCTGACGAACAACAAGCATGGTGAGGTTGCAAAGTATTATTCCTACAACAAGCACCAGATGGTTCCGGATATGCTTGTTGGAAACCTGAAATTCCTTGAGAGCCTGAGCCCGGAAGAGTACCAGGTATTTAAGGATGCAGCTGCTCTGTCCACGGAAATAGAGATGGCTGAGTGGGATAAGTGCGTGGATGAGGCAAAGGATATCGCACAGAATCAGATGGGCGTAGAGTTCATTGATGTCGATGTTGATGCATTCAAGCAGAAGGTTCTTCCGCTCCACGAGCAGATGCTCAAAGAGAACCCGAAGATTGTAGATGTTTACAATCACATTCAGGAAATCAACGAAAAAGCGAAGGAGGGAAAGTAAATGGAAGCGATGCATAACTTGAGAAAAGGCATTATGCGCGTTCTGGGAATCGCAATGATCGTCCTGTTCGTCCTGATGACCGTGATCGGAACGTATCAGATCGTAACCCGTTATTGCTTCAACCGTCCGAGTACCGTATCTGAGGAGCTTCTGACCTACTCCTTCACCTGGATGGCTCTGCTTGCTTCTGCTTATGTATTCGGTAAGAGAGATCACATGAGAATGGGTTTCCTTGCAGATCAGATCACCGGTCCGACAAGAAAGATTCTTGAGGCAGCAAGCGATATTATGACCTTCCTTCTTGCAGGCGTTGTTATGCTGTACGGCGGAAGCTCCATCACGAAGCTGACAATGATTCAGAAGACAGCTTCCTTACAGGTTCCGATGGCATACATCTATGTGATGGTGCCGATCAGTGGTGCGTTGATTATGCTCTTTAGCATTATGAACCTGATTGATACCTGTCATAACGATTATAGCAAGCAGAAGAAGGAGGAAGAGTAAGATGAGCTCAATCGCAGTTGTATGTGGCCTGATTATTCTGGCCGTCCTTGTAGTAATGTTACTTGGCGGTATGCCGATCGCAGTAGCACTTGCAGTATCTTCCATCTGTGCAATCCTTCCGGTTCTTGATTTAAACGTAGCCGTTCTGACCGGTGCACAGCGAATTTTTTCCGGTATTTCCGTATTCAGCCTGCTTGCAATTCCGTTTTTCATTCTGGCAGGTAACCTGATGAACAAGGGCGGTATCGCAATCCGTCTGATCAATCTGGCAAAACTTTTTGTAGGTAACATCCCGGGTGCTCTGGCACACACGAACGCAGTAGCAAACATGCTCTTCGGTGCAATCTCCGGTTCTGGTACCGCAGCAGCTTCCGCAATGGGTTCCATCATTGGACCGATTGAGGAGGAAGAGGGTTATGACCGTGACTTCTCCGCAGCAGCAAACATTGCAACCGCTCCGACCGGACTTCTGATCCCGCCGAGTAACGTTATGATCACGTTCTCTCTGGTTTCCGGAGGAACTTCCGTAGCAGCTCTGTTCATGGCAGGATACATTCCGGGAATTCTCTGGGGTCTTGCATGTATGGCAGTTATCTACTACTTCGCAAAGAAGAAGGGATACCGCAGTACGAAGAAGTTCTCCAATAAAGAGAAAGTAACCGTATTTTTACAGGCAATTCCGTGTCTGTTCATGATCGTTGTTGTAATTGGTGGCATCATCGGTGGTATCTTCACCGCTACCGAGGGAAGTGTCGTAGCTGTTGTATACAGCCTGATCCTTTCCGTTGTATTTTATAAATCCATCAAGATTTCCGAGCTTCCGAAAATCTTCTTAGACAGTGCTGAGATGACCGGTATCATTATCTTCCTGATCGGTGTTTCCAACATCATGAGCTGGGTAATGGCATTCACCGGAATCCCGACCGCAGTTTCAGAGGCAATGCTGAGCATCTCTGACAACCGCTATGTAATCCTGTTTATCATCAATATCCTGCTCCTGATTGTCGGAACCTTCATGGATATGACTCCGGCGTGCCTGATCTTTACGCCGATCTTCCTGCCGATCTGCCAGCAGCTTGGTATGAATACGATCCACTTTGGTATCATGATGATCTTCAACCTGTGTATCGGAACCATCACCCCGCCGGTTGGAACGACTCTGTTCGTCGGTGTAAAGGTAGGCGGAACCAAGATCGAGAATGTAATCAAACCGCTTCTGGTTTACTTCGCAGCAATTTTTGCAGTGCTGTTGATCGTATCTTACATTCCGGCTGTTTCCCTGTGGCTCCCGAGCCTGATGGGTTATGTATAAGGCATAGCATGATCTAAGTGTGATTTAAGTATTATCGTTGGGTTTGAGTTATCGTTAAATAAATAGGGTTGAGTGTTTTTAAATAAATCTTTCAAAGATTGGAAAAATTAGAAAAGCGAAAATCTTCTGGGATGAATGGGTACATCCCGGGAGGTTTTCGCTTTTTTTGCGTTTTATTTTCCCGCGTTCTCTATTTCTGCGTTTTTGGGGAATGCCATTTCCTGCCCTTCCCTGGCGGTCAATATAGGATGGATTTGGGTCAACCTTTGCTGTGGCGACTGGATGGATCGGAATAAGCGTTGCTGTAATAAGAGCAGAACAGTTCAATAAATGCCTGCTGTGGTTTGGAAATATAGTTTTTGCTCGAGGTCACAATATCAAAATGGCGGATGGCGTGGGGAGAATCAATTTTATAATAGCACATCTCCGGGTGGACATTTGTCATCAGCCAGTCACTGATAAAAGTTGCCCCGATTCCCGAACACGACAGATGAAACGAGGTGACAAGCTGAGAAACCTGGAGCGTGATCCGGGGAGTGATCTGTGCCCCTTCAAAAAAGGTCATGCTCCGGCGGTAGAGATTGTTGCCGGGGGTCAGGAGAATGAATGGAGTGTCGACAAAGGGTTTCAGCGTGACTTTGGGGCAATCTTCCTCCTCAAAGCAATGGGCTAGGATGTCTTCTGAGGTGAGTGCAAATTCGGCAAGCTCTCTGTTTACGGGAAAGGAGATCGGGACAGACAGAAGAATCGTATCCTGAAAGGCGGGAATCCGCTGCAGTTTGTCGGAAGGGTCCGGTGTACAGTTAAATGTCAGGTCGATCTGATTCTCTTTGATCATATTGATGAGTTCCCAGGAGCCAGTTTCGACGAGTTGCAGATCAATTCCCGGAAATTTTCTCTTGTAGGCGGAGAGTACGGGTGGAAGGATGTAAGCGTTAAAATAGTGCGTTCCGCCGATTTTGAGAGATCCGGTCTTTAAATCTGTCAGATCGTTGAGCTGGGCGGAGAGTTCTTCTTCCAAATGTTGAATCTGCTCGATTTTCTGAATATAGATTTTCCCTGCCTCTGTGAGTTCAAGCGGTTTTTTGTCGCGGTTAAAGAGAGAAAGTCCCAGTTCGTGTTCTACTTTCTGAACTGAGATGCTCAGAGCCGGCTGGGTTAAAAAAAGTTCTTCTGCCGCCTTTGAAAAACTTCCATGTCTGTACACGGTATAAATATACTTCATTTCCTGTTGCATGATTGGCGTCTCCTTTATGTGTTATCTGTTTTTCTTCATTTGCGTTCAGGTTCTTGTTTGAATCTTTGTAAATGTTTCTTTTATCCTCTCCCCTTGATATATAAAAATAATTTATATAAATATAAAAAGCATAAATTTGATTTTAGTTTATTCCTGCTTTATACTGATGTCAAGAGAAAAAAAGATCAGTAAGGCGCCTGAAAAAGAATTTCTTGAGAATTTTATAACTTTATAGACAGTAGGGAAAACAGGAGGAGAGTCATGAAGATTGATGCCCTTATGATGGACAGCAAGGACAATGTGGTTACATGTGTGCGGGATATCAAAGCAGGAGAAACGGTTAAATATCGCAATGGAGATCAGATGTGTGAGATCACCGCAAAGGAGGATATTCCCTTCAGCCACAAGATTTCATTGAAAGATCTGGCATTCGGAGAGAAAGTTTTTAAGTATGGAGAACTGATCGGAAAGACGACGAGAGAGATTCTTGCGGGTTGCCTTGTAGATCACACCAATATTTACAGCGTTCCGAGAGATTATGAAAATGAGTACGTTGCAGAGGGAGAAGATTCTGATTACAAAGCACCGGAAGTCAAAACGGTGGAGAGAGACGGAAAACTTCAGTTTCTCGGATATCGCCGTTCGGACGGACGTGTGGGAATCCGCAACCATGTGCTGATTCTTCCGACCTGTGCGTGCGGAAGTGAGTCAAGCCGGATCGTGGCAAGCCAGGTGCGCGGTGCAGTCAACATTGTGTTCAATACAGGCTGTTCCGATGTGGCAGCGAACACGGAGATGTCTCAGAAAGTTTTGACCGGATTTGCCTGCAACCCAAATGTTTACGGAGTTGTAATCATTGGTCTTGGATGTGAGACGGTTGGTCACAAAGCACTCAGAGAAAAAATTCAGAAGATGACGGACAAGCCGGTTGTCTCATTCGGAATTCAGGAAGAGGGAGGAACGTTAAAGACGATCGAGAAGGCAGTTCGCTCCGCGAGAGAGATGGCAGCGCAGGCCGGTCTTGTGAAGAAAGAGTGGTGTGATATCTCAGAGCTTCTGATGGGAATTGAGTGTGGTGGTTCTGATGCAACTTCCGGAATGGCATCCAATCCGGCAGTCGGTGAGCTCAGTGACAGACTTGTAGATTTGGGCGCTTCCACAATCATGAGTGAGTCGATTGAGTGGATCGGCGGAGAGCACATTGTGGCAAGAAGAGGAGCAACTCCTGAAATTCACAATCAGGTAATCAAAGTATGTGAAGACTACGAGAAGCATCTGAAAGTTGCGGGTCAGGACTGCCGTGCAGGTCAGCCGACTCCGGGAAACAAGGCAGGCGGTCTCTCAACGATTGATGAGAAGAGTCTTGGATGCATCCGAAAAGGCGGAACGAGACCGATCGTGGAGGTTCTCGAACAGGCAGTGCGCCCGAGCCGTCATGGAGCGATCGTGATGGATACCGCAGGATATGATATTTCTTCCGTGACTTCCATGGTAGCTGCCGGATGTGCATGTGTGATCTTTACAACGGGACGAGGTACGCCGACCGGAAATGCGATTGCACCGGTACTCAAGGTGACCGCAAATAAGCGCACCTATACCCATATGGAAGACAATATGGATGTGGATCTGAGTGGAATCATTGATGGAAGCACAACGATTGCAGAGTGCGGAGAGATGCTTTTAAACGAGATCGTAGAGGTGTGCAGTGGAAAACTGACGAAGGCAGAGGCGTACGGATTTTCTGATATTGCCGTTGATCATGTATGTAGATTCGTGTAAATGCAAGCGCATATAGGGGGAGAAATCGACGATGAATCTGATAAAAAAATGGAACAGTCTGGGGCTGTTCACGAGAATTATGATTGGATTTGTTCTTGGAATCGGAGCAGGAGTGATTCTTGGTGAGAAGGCAGGATGTCTTGCGTTTCTTGGAACGATCCTGACTCGCCTTTTGACGATGGTGGTAGCTCCGCTGGTGCTGGGACTTCTGATCTGTTCCGCAGCGGATGTAAAAGATTTCCGTACACTTGGAAAGATCGGTGGAAAGACACTCGGAATCTTTCTCGGCGGTACTGCAATCGCTGTTGCGATTGGTCTTGTGCTCTGTAATGTGATGCAGATCGGTGCAGGATTTGTGATGGAGACGACTCAGGCTTATGATGCAACGGAGGTTCCGAGCATTGTAGATACCCTGATGAATATCATTCCGACAAACCCATTTAACTCTCTGAGTACGCAGAACCTGCTTCAGATTATTTTCTTTGCCCTGCTCCTCGGCTTTTCTCTGATTAAACTGGGAGATAAGGGAACGCCTGTTCTTGATTTCTTCCGTGCATGGACAGAAGCATGGAAGGAGATCACAAACATTGTTCTGGAATTTACTCCGTATGGTGTTTTTGGACTTATGGCAGACATCGTCGGAAGATACGGAATGGATATTCTGGTTCCGTACATGAAGACAATCGGTGCCTGCTACCTGACCTGTGCATTGTTTACGATTTTTGTTCAGGGTGGTCTTATGGTTGGACTGTATGGAAAAATCAGTCCGATCAGGTTCTTCTCTGTTATGAAGGAAGCCATTCTCTTTGTATTTGCAACCTGCTCGAGCGTAGCGACGATTCCGCTGAACTTAAAGTGCACGAAAGAACTTGGAGTCAGCGATAAGATTGCAGACTTTGTAATCCCGTTTGGTGCTGTCATGAATATGAATGGTACCGCAATTTATGAGGCAGTTGCCGTTATCTTTGCTTCTCAGGTATTTGGAATCCATCTGACCGTGACTCAGCAGATCATGGTAATGCTGACCGCAGTTCTGGCATCCGTCGGAACTGCCGGAATTCCGGGTTCTGGTCTTGTGATGCTGACGATTGTCCTGAATGCAGTCAATCTTCCGCTTGAGACGATCGGTCTTCTCGCCGGAATCGACAGAATCCTGAACATGGCGAGAGTGATTCCGAACATTGTGGGAGATGCAGCGGCAGCAGTTGTTGTTGCAAAGAGTGAGAAGGAGTTAAATCCGATTAAATAAATCAATCAAATAAGAAATCCAATCTTTCTGCCAAAAGATGTGAGATAAAATGTGATAATCAACCAACCCATTAACTAAGAAAACGCGAAAACCTTCCTGGATGAAATGAGAAAAATCCCGGGAGGCTTTCGCGTTTTTTCTGTCACTCAGCGCGGGTGTGTATTTGTTTTTCTGACTTCCGGAAATCCTCAAAATCAGGTATAATAAAAGATACCCCTTAAACACAGAAAGCCTGTGTTTGTGTGGAGAATATCTTATAAAATCAGAAAATTTTATTATGGAAAGGGGCGTTTGTTATGTCACTTATCTATGCAAAAGGAAAAGAATTTCACATTCAGACGACACCGGAGATCGTGGGAAAATATGTGATTCTGCCGGGAGATCCGGGGCGGTGTGAGAAGATCGCAAAGTATTTTGACCATGCGGAGAAAGTCGCGCAGAACCGGGAGTTTGTGACCTATACCGGGGAACTCGACGGGGAGAAGGTCTCGGTCTGTTCAACCGGAATCGGTGGGCCGTCCGCGTCGATCGCGATGGAGGAACTGATTCACTGCGGAGCAGATACGTTTATCCGCGTCGGGACTTCGGGTGGTATGCAACCGGAGGTCTGCGGGGGAGATCTTGTGATTGCGACCGGAGCGGTCCGCATGGAAGGGACGAGCAGAGAGTATGCACCGATCGAGTATCCGGCAGTCGCTCATTACGATGTCGTTGAGGCACTCAAAGTGGCGGCGGATCAAATGCATGCGAGGAGTCATGTCGGTGTCGTGCAGTGCAAGGACAACTTCTACGGTCAGCACTCGCCGGAGACGATGCCGGTGTCCTATGAACTCGAAAATAAGTGGAATGCGTGGGTACAGTGCGGGGCACTTGCATCGGAGATGGAATCGTCCGCTCTCTTTATCGTGGGTGGAGTGCGCCGTGTCCGTGTCGGCTCGGTGATGCTCGTGATTGCGAACCAGACCCGCCGTGCGATGGGTCTTGAAGATCCACAGGTCTATGACACCGATCTTGCGGTTCGCGTCGCTGTGGAAGCTCTGCGCGAGCTGATCCGCAAGGACAGAGAGAAACAGGTATAAGCGCAAAAAAATCCCCTGCCCGCTTTCTCCTGGGAAAACGGGCAGGGGATCAAAAAGGGGAGGATAAGTATTTTTCATTTTTCTTTGGTACTAATGACAGTATTTCCCGGATCAGCCGGTTTATACAGGAACATGAAAAAATGATTTTTTTCTTTTTGCGTTTTTGGACAGACTCCATCAAAACTGAGTGGGATCGGCAAGGATGGCGTCTCCCTGTCCAAGCTGTTTCATTCGTGCCCGGTACTGCATCGGAGTCATGCCGTGAAGGGCGCGGAACGATTTAAGAAAACTGCTGTAATTCGTAAACCCGCTGTTGGTACAGGCATCAAGCACACTGCAACCGGAGATAATCTCACGTCGGCAGTTCTGCATGCGCAAATCATTGATGTAATCGTGAACACTCTTCATCGTGTACTCTTTGAAGGCGCGGGAGAGGTGCTCTCTGCTGGTGAAGAGATATTTTGCGAGAGAGGTGGCTGTGAGATTCGGGTCGGTGTAGTGGTTGCGAATGTATTCGACAGCGTCGGAGATCAGCGCGCTCGTGGAACTTGGAGATTCGATCTGCTTTTCTTCTACGAGCTGATTGATGAAGAGCTGAAGTTCGACAAGCTCGCAGAGAAGAATCGTATCCTGACATTCCTTTTTGATATGAGGAATCTGAGCCATGCGCTCAAGAAGTCCACGAAGATCCCAGGTAGAACTTGCAGAGGTATATCCGGGAGAGCGTCCGTACATCATCAACCGTGCGGGTTACGCAGGAATCCAGAGATACGCACAGGTCTGGGGCGGTGACAACCTGACAGATTGGAGAACCGTGAAGTTCAACATTGCGACGATCATGGGAATGGGACTTTCCGGTTGTGCAAATATGGGTTGTGACATCGGTGGTTTTGCAGGTGGAGCTCCTGAAGCAGAACTTCTGCTTCGCTGGATTCAGAGTGGTATCTTCCAGCCTCGTTTCTGCTTGAATTCGGCAAATAACGACAACACTGTGACTCAGCCGTGGATGTACGAGGAAAATATGGAGTATGTGAGAGCGGCATATGCACAGCGTTACCGCATGCTTCCGTATCTGTACAGCCTGATGTATGAGGCAAACCAGAACGGTATGCCGGCAATGCGTCCGCTGTTTTTGGAGTTCCCGGAGGATGTGAAGTGTTACAGCGATGAGAACCTGACATTCATGTTCGGAAAGAGCGTGCTGGTCGCAAACGTTGTGGAGCCGGGGGCAACGACCCGCACGATCTATCTGCCGGCAGGTTGCAGATGGTTCGATATGAATGACAATATGAGAGAGTACGAGGGCGGTCAGACGATCACAATTCCGGTAACGCTCGGAAGCATTCCGATGTTTCTGAGAGGAAGCGCTGTCTATGTGACGAGTGAGGATGTGAAGCACATTCTTGCGGATACGATGAAGCAGGTAGACCTCCTTGTGAGTGCAGATACCGATACCAGTTTTGTGATGTATGATGATGACGGTCACACGGAAGATTACAAGAATGGTGTCTATGCGAAGACGATGATCGATGTGAAGGCAGGCGATCAGACTGTGCTGACCTTTGACACGGAGGGAACGTATGAAAGCCCGGTTGAGCGGATGACAATCAAGCTCGTCAGCAAGCAGAAGGGTGCGTTCTGGGTGACGGTTGACGGCGAGAGAATTCCCCGCTATATTGTAAGAGACGGATGGGATCAGGCAGAGTCAGGATGGTATTACAACCTCTCTGACAGAACGATCTGGGTGAAGTATCCGGCTCCGGCAAAGAAGAAATACGAAGTCATCATTTCCAAGGAGAAATTTGACCTGATCGGAATGGTGGAAGAGTAAAAGAATTTTGGCTGTCGATAACGAACGAATGACAGAAATGAGAGGAAAACAACAGGTATGAGCAAAGAAACGACGATGGATTTAACGACGGGAAGTCCAATCAAACAACTTTTTTTATTTTCCATTCCGCTTGTGCTTGGAACGATATTCCAGCAGCTTTACAGTTTTGCGGATACGGTGATTGTCGGACGATTCATCGGCGTTTCAGCATTGGCAGCGGTGGGCACGACCTATTCCCTGAACTTTTTGATTCTGGGATTTGTGCAGGGACTCTGCGTGGGTTTTGGAATTCTGATCTCGCAGAGTTTTGGCGCACATGACCGAAAGGAATTGCAGACGTTTTTTGTGAATGGAGTGATTCTTGCAGTCGTGATCGGTGCGGTTCTCACAGTGGCAACGGTGCTGATGGCAGAGCCATTATTGAAATTGATTCGGACGCCCGAAGATATTCTCGGGATGGCGGTGGACTACATCAGGATCATCTTTCTCGGAATTCCCGCGACGATGCTCTACAATTACTCTGCAAGCGCGCTCCGCGGAGTCGGGGATTCCAAGCATCCGTTTTATTTTCTGTTCTTCTCAAGCGTGCTCAACATCGTGCTCGACTATATTTTCATTGTGCCGATGAACGGTGGGGTTGCAGGGGCAGCGTGGGCGACGGTCATCAGTCAGCTGATCAGCGGAATTCTCGATATGTACTGGCTGTTGTTCCGAATTCGTCTGATGCAGGGATGGAAAAATGGAATTCGGTTCAGTCCTTATCATGCAAAGCGTCTCTGTGTCGTCGGACTTCCGATGGGATTTGAGTACTCGGTTTCCGCAATCGGTGCCGTTGTGATGCAGGGAGCAATCAACAGTCTTGGAAGTGTCGCAGTCGCAGCGCAGACGGCGGGAGAAAAGATCCGCCAGATGTTCACGCTTCCGATGGAGAGTGTCGGAATGGCGATGGCAACTTACACCGGACAGAATTACGGTGCAGGGCGGATTGACCGCATCAAGGAAGGAATCAGGAGCGGACTCAAAATTCAGTACATCTACTGTGTGGTTGTCTGGGGCGCAATTTTCTTCCTGAAAAAGCCGTTTGTCGGTCTTGTCCTCGGAGAGACGCAGAGTGAGGTGGCTGTGGAGGCAATCGAGTATTTGTTTATCATGAGTTTCCTGTTCTTCATCCACGGCTCGTTGATGATTATGAGAAATACGCTTCAGGGACTCGGATACAGCTTCCAGGCGATCATCTCCGGAATCGGAGAACTCGTCGGTCGAAGCCTTGGCGGTCTTCTCGCAGTTTCGGGACTGGGGTATCTTGCGATCTGTCTCTCAAACCCGATGGCATGGCTGTTTGCACTGATTTACTGTTGCGTGACGGTGAGATATTATCTGAAAAAATGTGAGACGCAGATGCGTTGAGAACCAACGAAAGCCACGTCTGTGCAGGTCTTAGAGGACTTGTGCAGATGTGGTTTTTTGTATGATAGGAAATTGCGTCCTATCATACAAAAACGCTCCGCGAGGATGCGCACTCGGCGCAGGGGAAGATGGTTGCCGAAGCAACCGCGCCTCGGCGCGAGAATGCGCCAGGGCACATTCTTTTTTATATATGGGTAGGAATTTTCTGGATATAGTTATGGTAGCAGATTTTGTTGATTTGTTAGAAAAGAAACACAGGTTGACGTTATTTCCCGAAACCTTTATAATTTTCTTGAGAAAATATGCAGATGGTCGGAACAGGTCTGGGGAATCAGAGGATTTTTCAGACAGGTGACGAGAGAAACACAGGAAGGAAAATTACAAGATGAAGAACGTGATTGTCGGTCAGTCTGGCGGTCCTACCGCAGTGATTAATGCAAGTCTTTACGGAGTCATCCGCGAAGCACTGAAATCAGAGGAAGTTGGTCATGTCTATGGAATGATCAATGGAATCGAGGGCTTTTTACAGGATAAGTATATGGATCTCGGAGAGGAACTCTCAGAGGGCGAGTTAGAGCTTCTGAAGCTGACTCCGGCGGCCTATCTTGGTTCATGCCGTTACAAACTGCCGGAAGATCTGTCAGTAGTTTTTTATCAGACGATTTTTGAAAAACTCAATGATCTGAATATCGGATATTTCTTCTACATCGGAGGAAATGATTCGATGGATACGGTGAGCAAGCTGTCCCGCTGTGCACAGGAGAATGGGAGCGACATCCGTTTCATCGGAATTCCAAAGACGATCGATAACGATCTGATTCTGACCGATCATACGCCGGGTTACGGAAGTGCGGCAAAGTATGTGGCTTCCACGGTCAGAGAGATCGTGCTTGATGCTTCTGTCTACCAGCAGAAGGCAGTGACGATCGTGGAACTCATGGGGCGTCATGCGGGCTGGCTGACCGCCGCAAGTGCGCTTGCAAGAAAGTTCCCGGGCGATAACCCGATGCTGATCTATCTGCCGGAGTCGAACTTTGAGCTTGCAGATTTTGCGAAGGATCTTGAGAAGGCACTTGAGAAGAGAAACAGCGTGATTGTCTGCGTATCCGAGGGAATCTCCGATGCGTCTGGAACCTTTATCTGCGAGTATGGAGATGAGGCGATGGTTGACAACTTCGGTCACAAGATGCTGACCGGATGCGGAAAAGTGTTAGAGAACTTCGTGCGCCGTCAGCTTGGAATCAAGGTGCGCTCGGTGGAGTTGAATGTCAGCCAGAGATGCAGTGGAATCGGGTCGTCACTGACCGATATCGAGGAGGCATCCCGCGCCGGAAGTGAGGGCGTGAAGGTGGCGCTTGCAGGAGAGACCGGTGTGATGGTCGCATTTAAGAGAACCAGCGACGATCCGTACCAGATGGAGTGCGCAATCGAGGATGTCAATAAGATCTGCAATCAGGAGAAGCCGGTACCGGCAGAGTGGATTGTAAACGGAAATGATGTCTCCGAGGAGTTCATCACCTATGCACGTCCGCTGATTCAGGGAGAGCCGATGCGCCCGATGAAGGATGGTCTGCCGGAGTATCTGCATAGAAGGTAAGAAAAGATTTGCAAAATTTTCGTACTTGTTATATACTATGTAAGAGTCTGTACAGAGGGATCTCTGTGCCCGAAATGTGTTTGTGACAGAAAGTATTGCGAAACCGATTTTGAATGAAACACGTTTTGGTATATACAGGAAATCAATAACATCGAAATGATGCAAGAAAATGTAAAAAAACGAAGGAAGGAAACAAAATCATGGCATTATTAGAGACATGGAGAAACCTTGCTTACGGCAATGGTTTGAGTGATAAAGAGAAGGAAAACCTGTGGAACGGTTACTTCACGATCGAGAAGGGCATCTACGAGCAGATCCTTTCCAACCCGACTGAGGTTGTTACCGGAACTGTTAAGGGACTGGCTGAGAAGTACGGTACCGAGGTTCTGATCATGACCGGATTCCTTGATGGAATCAACGAGAGCTTAAAGGGTTACGAGAATCCGATCGACACGATGGACGAGGATACCGAGGTTAAGATCGAGATCGATCCGGAGAAGCTGTACTACAACATGGTAGAGGCAAAGGCTTCCTGGCTGTATGAGCTTCCGCAGTGGGATTCCATCCTGAGCGAGGAGACCCGTAAGGAACTTTACAAGAAGCAGAAGGCATCTGGTACAATCCGCAAGGGAAAGAAAATCTTCCCGAACGATCCGTGCCCGTGCGGAAGCGGTAAGAAGTATAAGAAGTGCTGTGGTAAGAACGCATAAGTTGCGAGGAGATACCGTGGATGATCGTTGCAGTTTACGCAGTGAGTGAACAGCAATGCCATAAGAGGTGAAAGAGGAGCAGGAGTATCCGGTTTACGGCGGGGTGCACCTGCTCTTTTTGCCACATGGAGAGAATATATTTGTTGCAAAAGAGGTGAAAAAGAAAACGATGGATGCATATACAGGATTTGCGGGAGTGTATGATCTGTTTATGGACAACATTCCTTATGAAGAGTGGTGTGAGTATCTGACCGGGCTTCTGAAGGAGTATGGGGTGGAGGATGGACTTGTCCTCGACCTCGGATGCGGAACCGGAAAACTGACTCGTCTTTTAGCGGATTATGGTTATGATATGATCGGTGTGGATCTGTCCGAGGAAATGCTTCAGATCGCGGTTCAGAAGGAGGCAGAGGAGCCGAGAGGAATTCTGTATCTGGAACAGGATATGCGAGAGTTTGAGCTTTACGGAACGGTTCACGCGGTTGTGAGCATCTGCGATTCGATGAATTATCTGATGGAGTACGAGGATCTCGTTCAGGTTGTCCGCCTTGCGAATAATTACCTTGATCCGCACGGAGTCTTTATCTTTGATCTCAACACCGTGTACAAGTACCGGGAAGAGCTTGGAGAGCAGACGATTGCGGAGAATCGTGAGGAGAGCAGTTTCATTTGGGAGAATTTCTACGATGAGGAGGAGATGGTCAACGAGTATGATCTGACGCTTTTTATCCGCGAGGAAGACGGACGATACGGAAAGTATGAGGAGACGCATTACCAGCGCGCCTATGAGCTGGAGACAGTCAAGAAGGCGATTGCGGAGGGCGGAATGGAACTCGTGGCGATTTACGATGCGTTTACACATGAGGCGCCGACTGAGGAAAGTGAGAGAGTGTATGTGATTGCGCGTGAGCGCGGAAAGGAATAGAGGGAGAAACGATGGGAGATTATATGATTCGTGCAACGGCGGCCGAAGGTCAGATCCGTGCATTTGCTGGAACAACAAGAGATATGGTGGAGTATGCACGCTCCGCTCATAATTTAAGCCCGGTGGCATCCGCCGCACTTGGCCGTCTGATGACCGCAGGTGCGCTGATGGGTTCGATGATGAAGGGGGATCAGGATCTTTTGACTTTAAAGATCAACGGAGATGGTCCGATTCACGGCATCACAGTGACGGCTGATTCTCACGGAAATGTAAAGGGCTATGTCGGAGATCCGCAGGTTATGCTTCCTCCGAATGAGTTTGGAAAGCTCGATGTCGGCGGTGCAGTCGGTATCGGTGTGCTCAGCGTGATCAAGGATATCGGTCTGAAAGAGCCGTATGTCGGTCAGACTCAGCTTGTGACGAGTGAGATCGCAGAGGATCTGACCTACTATTTTGCAACCTCTGAGCAGACTCCGTCGAGTGTGGCACTCGGAGTTCTGATGAATAAGGATAACACAGTTCGTCAGGCAGGCGGATTCATCATCCAGCTGATGCCGGGAGCATCCGAGGAGATCATTTCCGGTCTTGAGGAGAGGCTCAAGGAGATCACTTCGATCACCTCTCTGCTCGATGCAGGAAATACGCCGGAGCAGATTCTTCAGAAAGTGCTTGGCGGATTTGGTCTGGAGATTCTGGATTCGATGCCGGTTCAGTTCCATTGCAACTGCTCCAAGTCGAGAATCGAGAAGGCACTGATCAGTGTCGGAAAGAAAGAATTGCAGAGCATGATCGATGACGGAGAGACGATTGAGGTCAACTGTCATTTCTGCAACAAGCATTATCCGATTACGGTTGAAGAACTCAAGGAACTGCTTGAGAAGGCAAAATAAGAGTAATATTGGATCGAACAAAGTGAAGGAGAAGGGGGAGACAAGATGGAGAAGAGAGAACTTGCGCACTATGTGGATCACACACAGCTTTCTCAGACTGCGGTCTGGGCGGATATTGAGAAACTCTGTGATGAGGCGATTCGTTTTGAGACGGCGTCTGTGTGTATTCCGCCGTCCTATGTCAAGCAGGCGAAGGAGTATGTCGGGGAGAAGATGGCGGTATGCACCGTGATCGGATTCCCGAACGGATACAACACGACCGAAGTCAAGGAGTTTGAGACGCGTCAGGCACTTGAGGACGGAGCGGATGAGATCGACATGGTGATCAACCTCGGCTGGGTCAAGGATGGACAATATGATCTTGTGGAGGAGGAGATTCGCACGCTCAAAAAGGCATGTGGGGAAAAAATCCTGAAGGTTATCATCGAGACTTGTCTGCTGACTGAGGAAGAGAAAATCCGCATGTGCGAGGTTGTGACGGCTTCCGGAGCAGATTTTATTAAGACCTCGACCGGATTTTCCAAGGCAGGCGCAACGTTTGAGGATATTGAGCTGTTTGCAAAACATGTTGGAGAGAATGTGAAGATTAAGGCAGCGGGTGGAATCTCAAGCCTTGAGGATGCAGAAAAATTCCTTGAACTCGGGGCAGACCGTCTCGGAACGAGCCGGATTGTGCGTCTTCTCGAAGCAGAGGAGCAGGCATAGATGAATCATAAGAATACCATGTATACCGACACCATGCATTCGCAGGCAGCTGCGGATGAGATGACAAAAAAGCTGATTGAGCAGGCGACAGAGGCGATGGGACGCGCGTATGCGCCGTACTCTCATTTTCAGGTGGGAGCTGCGCTTCTGACAAAAGATGGAAAAATCTATCTTGGATGCAACATTGAGAATGCGGGCTACACGCCGACAAACTGTGCGGAGCGCACGGCGTTTTTCAAGGCAGTCAGCGAGGGCGAGCGGGAATTTGAGGCGATCTGTATCATCGGCGGAAAGAACGGTGTGGCAAGTGGAGTGACAGCTCCGTGTGGCGTCTGCCGTCAGGTGATGCGGGAATTTTGCAACCAGAGTACGTTTCGCATCATTCTTCCGGACGGGGCAGATTCTTATCAGGAGTTTTTGCTGGAGGAGCTTTTTCCGCTCAGCTTCGGTCCGGAAAATCTGTTGGATTGATTAAGAAATAGCACAGATCGCAAGAAAACAGAACGGTTAGAAAGAATGGAGGATGGACAGAATGGCAGAAAAGACATTTAAGCGGGCTTTTGTGATTGTACTGGATTCTCTTGGAATTGGAAATGCGAAAGATGCAGGAGAGTATCACGATGCCGGAACCGACACGCTCGGTCATATCTCGGATACGGTGGAGACGCTGGATATTCCGAATCTTCAGAAACTTGGACTGGCAAATCTTCACCCACTGCGCCAGGTCCCGAAGGCAGAGCATCCGCTTGCTTACTATGCGCGGATGAATGAGGCGAGCCACGGCAAGGATACGATGACCGGACACTGGGAGATGATGGGCTTAAAGACGGTAAAGCCGTTTATCACATTTACGGATCACGGATTTCCGCCGGAGCTGATTGCAGAGCTTGAGAAGCGCACCGGTCACAAGGTAATCGGAAATAAGAGTGCGAGTGGAACAGCAATCCTCGATGAGCTCGGAGAGGAAGAGATCGCGACCGGTCATATGATTGTTTACACCTCGGCAGATTCTGTGCTTCAGATCTGCGGAAATGAGGAGACGTTTGGTCTTCAGGAACTCTATCGTTGCTGTGAGATTGCGAGAGAGCTGACGATGAAGGATGAGTGGAAGGTCGGACGCGTCATTGCCCGCCCTTATGTCGGAAAGAAAAAGGGCGAGTTCAAGCGCACGAGCAACCGTCACGATTATGCGGTTCCGCCGTTTGGAGAGACTGCGCTTGATGCACTCAAAGAGGCCGGACTTGATGTGATTTCCGTGGGCAAGATCAATGATATTTTTGTTGGACATGGAATCACCGAAGCTCTTCACTCAAACAGTTCGGTTCATGGAATGGAGCAGACGATTGAGATTGCAAAAGAGGATTTCCGCGGACTCTGTTTTGTCAACCTTGTGGATTTCGATGCACTCTGGGGTCATCGCAGAAATCCGGTCGGTTATGCGCAGGAAATCGAAAAGTTTGACAAGAAGCTCGGGGAACTGCTTCCTCTGCTCGGTGAGGATGATCTGCTGATTCTGACCGCAGATCACGGAAATGATCCGACTTACACGGGAACGGATCACACGAGAGAGCAGGTTCCGCTTGTGATTTATTCCAAGGGATTTGAGGGAAGCGGAGAGCTTCCGGAGACGAACACATTTGCAGTCATCGGCGCAACGATCGCGGATTACTTTGGCGTGAAGATGCCGGAGGGAACGATCGGAACTTCGATTCGTGAGGAACTCAAATAAAGGAAAAGTAGAAAAATTGAGAAAAAAACAGTGGAATCCGTGACGAGAATGTGCTAAACTGTGCTCTGTGAAAATTTTGTCTATCAGAATGCTAGTCTACCACGCCTGAACAACTGGATGAGACGTGGGCGAATGAGATGGAGATGATCTGTCTGTGATTTTCTGTACAGGTTTTGTCTCTGTTTTGAGCAGGGGATTATTTAAAAACAGGATGATATAGAAGATAGAAGTAAGAAGTAGAAGCAGAGAAACAGGAGAGTGAGAACGATGGAACATAAGGCATGGCATCATTTTCTGACGATCACACAGCACAAGATTCTGGTGATGGAGAACTGTTTTCGGGTGGGACTTTACCGGCAGGGATTGCTCCATGATCTGTCGAAGTACAGCCCGACGGAATTCTTGACAGGAGTTCGCTATTATCAGGGAACCCGTAGTCCGAATGCAGCGGAGCGTGATGAAAAAGGATATTCTTCCGCATGGCTTCACCATAAGGGAAGAAATAAGCATCATTTTGAGTATTGGATTGATTTTTCTAAGACAGCCGGTGGAATGGCAGGTTGCAAGATGCCGGTCAACTATCTCGTCGAGATGGTGATGGATCGAATTGCGGCCTGCCGGGTTTACCGGGGAAAAGATTATACGAGTGCATCGCCGTGGGAGTATTATCAGCATGAGATGCCGTATCTGGATGGGTATATGCATCCGGACACAAAAGCTGAGCTGGAAAAAATTCTGATTATGTTGCGCGACCAGGGCGAGAGGAAGGCATTTTCTTATATGCGTTATCTTTTGAAGCAGGGAGATTACCGGGTTAAAAAGTAATCTGGATTTGAGACTTTTCGGGCAACTGGGTATTTGCATATTTGTATCTTGTATCTGATCAGGAACCGTTAATCATTTGAGGAATCTGAATCAGTGAAAACGTCGCAAAAATACGGATAAAGTTCTGCATAAGATTCGAGTTCTGCTTCTGACTGTGGAAGAAATGGGATCAGTCCCGTGCAGTCAGTTGCAGAGCACGATTGAAAATCAAGTTCGTCGAGAGCGGACGAGTTCACCTCACATCGATAGGGATCCGGGTCAGGGTTCCTTTTTTTGTTTTGGAAATCATTTGGCTGGTTATTTTTAGACATTAGAAAATCCCCTTTCTTTTTGTGGATGCTAGGCTGCCTGTTTTTTATTGTGGCAAGTATAGCATTCACTTGAGTAGGGGATTTTATGCGAAGTATTGGTATGGATTGTATGATTTTATTTGGCAGGGCGCCGACGGCAGAAAAAGTCATGCAAACTCGTTCTCACTCCGGGTTCAACGTAGCGGTGCATAAAACCGCAAAATACGCGGTTTAAACACCGACGTTTCACACGGGTTTGCCTGTACTTTTCTGCCTTACATCGCGCGAGGTTGAGTCAATCGAAAGTAAAAGAAAAACGATTAGAAATATTTTTATGGAATTTATTCAGGTATTGTAAAAGTTTTTTCTCTTTTATGGAAAAAGAAAGGCAAGAATCAGCGATGCAAAGCGTCTGATTGGAACCGAGGTAATAACCAGAAAAACGGTTGACACATTTCCAACGATCAGTAAGAGACGATTTACAGCGCCCTGAGAGGAGCACAGGCGCAGGCAAAATCCCTTTTTCATCGGCCAGAAAAGTTTTTCCTGACGGAAATTAAATATATCCAGCAGAAGATGAGAGAGAAAACCGACGCCAAAGTACGGAGCCGCATCCGGATAAATGACATCCATGCAGGCGGTCAGCATAATCATTGCCGGAAAAGAGTGCATAAATGAACGGTGTGGTTGTCTGGAACCGTAGGCACAGATCATAAGAAATGCCATTAAACCGGTCAACAGGCGGGAGACACTGCTGTTTTGCATCAGGCTTTCATAAACTCCAAGACGAAAACGATAATCGATGAAAATGACGATGGAAGTTACCGCAATCGTGGCAGTCATGATTTTATCGGCTCCCTGGTGAGCCTGTGAAGTACCGCAATCGATGTCACTGATCATCCCCCCGACTGCCGCTGCCGCCGTTCCGGTGATAAGAACGGGAAGAGTCTGCGGTTGTAAAATAGCCAGGGCAGATGCCATTCCGACTGCAAAGTGAGTTTTTCCTAACATTTGTAAAGTTCCTTTCCAAAATCTGTATATCTAAAATACTTTTATTTCTAGGGTGTAAGATGAAAAGCTAAATATTAAACTTTCATTATAGTCCATCCCATAGCTGAAGGAGTGGGGTTTTCACATATTTGTTGTAAAGTGGTAGAGACTATCATATCAGAAAATACAGAAAAAGACGAGAACTTTAAAAAAACAGACTTGAAAAATTAAGATATTCAGAAATATAAAAAACTGTGAAAACTCAGAGATTAAAAACAATCTGGTTTCTCACAGTTTTTTGGTTAGACAGATAACAGCTCCGACGGGCGGAAAAGATTCTGCAAACCCGGAGTGAGAACGAGTTTGCAGAACTTTACCCGCCTGTCGGAGCGTAAAGTATTAGATCTCTCCAGCCTTCTTCAAAGAAGCCTCAACAAATCCACGGAACAGCGGATGTGGGCGGTTCGGGCGGGATTTCAGCTCCGGATGTGCCTGGGTTGCGATGAACCACGGATGAGACGGGATCTCGATCATCTCAACGATACGTCCGTCTGGGGAAATTCCGGAGAGCATCATGCCATTCTCCTGAAGAACGGTGCGGTAATCGTTGTTGACCTCATAGCGATGACGATGACGCTCATGAATCGTCTCCTCACCGTAGAGCTGGTATGCCTTCGACTCCTTATTCAGAACACACGGATAGGAGCCGAGACGTAAGGTTCCGCCGATATCCTCAATACCATTCTGGTCAGGCATCAGGTGGATGACCGGATGAACCGTGGACGGGTCAAGCTCTGCACTGTGCGCATCGCTGTAGCCGACTACATCGCGGGCAAATTCAACGATTGAGAGCTGCATTCCGAGACACAGACCGAGGAACGGAATGTTGTTTTCACGCGCATACTGGATCGCAAGGATCTTTCCATCGATTCCCCGGGAACCAAATCCGCCCGGAACAAGGATTCCGCTGACATCGCCGAGAATCTCACCGACATTCTCTTTTGTTACAGTCTCAGAATCTACCCATTTGATATGAACCTCTGCATGGTTTGCAACACCGCCGTGTTTCAAAGCCTCGACGACAGAGATGTAAGCGTCATGAAGCTGAGTGTACTTTCCGACAAGGGCAACGGTCACCTCATGCTCCGGATGCTTCCAAGCGTCGATCATTGCGCGCCACTCCGTCAGATCCGGCTCCGGACACTCAAGCTGGAGACACTGGCAGGCAACCTCAGCGAGATGCTCCTTCTCCATTGCAAGCGGTGCCTCATAGAGAACTTCGACATCGAGGTTCTGAAGAACGTGGGTCTTCGGAACATTACAGAACAGAGCGATCTTACTGCGGATCGAGTCGTCAAGAGGATGTTCGCTACGGCAGACAAGGATATCCGGCCAGATTCCCATGCTCTGAAGATCCTTTACGCTTGCCTGGGTCGGCTTTGTTTTTAACTCGCCGGAGGCCTTGAGGTAAGGAATCAGGGTGACATGGATCAGAATTGCATTCTCATGACCGACCTCATGCTGGAACTGACGGATTGCCTCAAGGAACGGCTGGCTCTCGATATCTCCGACAGTACCGCCGACCTCAATGATTGCGATTTCGGTCTCGTTCGTGGAGTAGTTGCGGTGGAACCGGCTCTTGATTTCATTTGTGATGTGGGGGATAACCTGTACGGTGCCTCCGCCGAAATCTCCGCGACGCTCTTTCTGAAGAACGCTCCAGTATACTTTACCTGTGGTGACATTGGAGTTCTTGGTCAGGCTCTCATCAATAAAACGCTCATAGTGACCGAGATCGAGATCGGTCTCTGCGCCGTCGTCGGTGACGAATACTTCACCGTGCTGAACCGGGTTCATGGTGCCCGGGTCGATGTTGATGTAAGGATCAAACTTCTGCATGGTTACCTTGTAACCGCGGGCTTTCAAAAGACGACCGAGGGATGCGGCGGTAATTCCTTTTCCCAGACCGGAGACAACGCCTCCGGTGACAAAAACGTACTTAACTGGCATGACTGTGAAACCTCCTTTTTCGCTGTGCATGTACTTCCAAAGTCTCAAAATAAAGTCAAATCTCAAAAAATTTAAGATTTCAAATGAAAAATAAATATGAAATGAAAAATAAATATTAAGAGATTAGATAAAAAGAGATTGGGGAAGTACATAATCATGTGGGGATAATACTATAAAAATGACTTCCGTAAAAATAACTTGTACATTATACATCTCTCAATCACAGAAATCCAGAGGTATTTGAAAAAAGTTATTTTTTTAAGTGCGCGCCTTGATTTCTAGGAAAACAGCCATTATAATGAGAACAGTTGCGCCAAAAAAGGGAGGCAAACAGACAAAAAAGAACAGGAGAACTTGCCTGAATTATGGACAAAAAAACAAACAACGGCTCTGAGGGAAATGGAAAATTACCGAAGGGTCAGCTTTTGCTTATCCTGATTGCAGTTCTGGTGACACTCTTTTCCGCAAATCTGATGCGGAGCTATATGATGAGCAAGAGCCAGAAAGAGATCAGCTACGATGCCTTCATCCGGGACGTGGATGATGGGCAGATTGAGTCTGTGACGGTGAGAAGCACGCAGATTCAGCTTCAGTATAAAAAGGATTCTGAAAAATACAATTCGGTGATTCAGTATTACACGATTCCGATGAATGATCTTCAGTTGACAGATCGTCTCTATGAGCACGGAGTCAAGATGAAGCGGGAACTTCAGGATACGACAGCGATGATTGAGACAATCATCAATTTGATTTTCCCGATCGCTCTGTTTGCGATGCTGATGTTTTTCATGTCAAAGCGCATGGGCGGTGTCGGAAAGAGCACGGCGAAAGTGTACATGGAGAAAGAGACCGGAGTGACATTTGCGGATGTCGCGGGAGAGGATGAGGCGAAGGAGTCCTTGGTGGAACTGGTGGATTTCCTTCACAATCCGGCGAAATACACGAAAATCGGCGCAAAACTGCCAAAGGGAGCGTTGCTTGTCGGA
Organism: Brotaphodocola sp.; assembly: GCF_983179755.1. Classification (NCBI taxonomy): domain Bacteria; kingdom Bacillati; phylum Bacillota; class Clostridia; order Lachnospirales; family Lachnospiraceae; genus Brotaphodocola; species Brotaphodocola sp. The sequence continues at coordinate 56,898 of NZ_CFAHBC010000011.1, forward strand.
CCTCCTGGAACTGGAAAAACTTTGCTTGCAAAAGCAGTGGCAGGAGAGGCAAAGGTTCCGTTCTACTTCCTTTCCGGATCAGATTTTATGGAACTCTATGTCGGTGTCGGAGCATCGAGAGTCAGAAGCCTGTTTAAGCAGGCACAGCAGACAGCTCCGTGTATCATCTTTATCGATGAGATCGATTCCATCGGAAGAAGCAGAAGCGGTTACGGCGGAAGCGATTCCGAGCAGCAGCAGACGCTCAACCAGATGCTCTCGGAGATGGACGGAATGGATTCGTCAAAGGGACTCCTCGTTCTTGCGGCGACAAACCGTCCGGAAGTGCTTGATCCGGCTCTCCTTCGTCCGGGTCGTTTTGACCGTCGCGTGATCGTGGACAAACCGGATCTGAAAGGACGGACCGAGATTCTTCAGGTTCATGCGAAAAATGTCTCCCTCGATGAGACTGTGGATCTTCCGGCGATTGCGCTTGCAACCTCCGGGGCAGTTGGTTCGGATCTTGCAAATATGATCAACGAGGCAGCGATTCTTGCCGTGAAGAATGGACGAAATGCCGTCTGCCAGAAGGATTTGTTCGAGGCGGTTGAGGTCGTTCTCGTCGGCAAGGAGAAGAAAGATCGTGTTCTGAGCAGGGAGGAGAGACGGATTGTCTCTTACCATGAGGTCGGACACGCGCTTGTCAGCGCACTCCAGAAAGACGCAGAACCGGTGCAGAAGATCACGATTGTTCCGCGAACAATGGGAGCGCTCGGCTATGTGATGCATGTGCCGGAGGAAGAGAAGTACTTAAACAGCAAGAAAGAGATCCAGGCGATGCTCGTCGGATATCTTGGAGGACGTGCCGCAGAGGAGATTGTGTTTGATTCTGTGACAACCGGTGCATCAAACGATATTGAGCAGGCGACAAAACTTGCGCGTGCGATGGTGACGCAGTATGGAATGTCCGAGAAATTCGGTCTGATGGGACTTGCCTCTCAGGAGAACCGGTATCTCGACGGACGTGTTGTCATGAACTGTGGAGATGCGACGGTAGCGGAAGTCGACAAAGAGGTGATGCGGATTCTCGATGAGGCTTACGAGGAGGCAAAACGCCTTCTGCGAGAGAATCGGGATGTGATGGATCAGATCGCAGAGTTTTTGATCGAGAAAGAGACGATCACCGGAAAAGAGTTTATGCAGATTTTCCGCAGATGCAAGGGAATTCCGGAGCCGGAGAATCAGCTGACACCGGCAGAAAAACTCGAGCAGGAAACCGAGAAAGAGATTGCCAAGCAGAACCCTGAGACAGAACTTGCAGGGCAGAATCAGAACGAGGAAATGCAAGAGTTCCCGTCTGCACAAGATGTGAACGGGGATGCGCAGGATGCACAGATGCAGGATGTGCCGAAGTCGGAAGAGGAAGAGACAAAGCATCAAATAAATTTGGAAGAAAATTGACAGGATACAGCAAGATCGATTTCAAATGCTCCAGTTGCATGAATAGAACGATGGATGAAATGAATGAGATTTTGCGTCTGAAAAAGCTGGTGAAAAACAGTGCGGTGATCCCTCAGGGATGGTTTTTCATCAGCTTTTTTCATTTCACAGAATCTCAAATCACAGAATTTTACAGGAATGCCCTGAATTTTACAGTCCCGGAAAAAGTGTCTCGGTCGTGGAGACGGAGGCTTTTGCGAGTGCTCTCTCAACCGCGCGGATCAGTGCCTGGGAAGTGTATTTCGATTCCTGTGGGTAGGTCAGATTTTTGAGAGACTGGGTTGCGCAGATCTGTCCGCTCAAGTTCTTGGCAGATGGGGCGACGAGAGGATACATTGCGGACACAGAATCGCTTAATGGGACGAGAGTGACACCGGTGATTTCGACTGCGTCTACGGTGACTTCGACGTTGACCTCCTGAGAACCGAGGTGAAGAGCACTCGAGTAGACACCGGGGTGGTAGACGGTTCCTTTGGCGGAGGCTGGAGTATCTTTTTTGGGGCGGAACATAATCACAAGCAGAAGGATCAGAAAGATGCCAAAACCGATAAAAACAGCGGTATAAATAATTTCCTTCATGCGGAGAACGACGATTTTTGTTTTGGAACTCATGGGAGAGACCTCCGGGGATGTTTGATACAGTGTATTCTCCTGCCATTCGTTTTATGATATACTTGAAGCTAGCAGTTTCAATGACGGAAAAACAGAAATAGATAAAGAAGAGGAAGAAATGGAGAAGACAAGACTATGGCGCTTCAGCTGATTTTAGGAGGCTCTGGTTCCGGAAAGACGACGGCTCTCTATGAGATGGTGATTCAGGAGTCGATTCAGAATTCAAACGAGTCTTATTTTGTGATTGTGCCGGAGCAGTTTACGATGCAGGCACAGAAGGATATGGTGATGATGCATCCGGCTCACGGAACGATGAATATCGATGTGCTCAGCTTTCAGCGTCTGGCATACCGGGTATTTGAAGAGCTGGCAGTGGAGAATCTTCAGGTTCTCGACGATATGGGAAAATCGATGGTGCTTAGAAAGGTTACGGCACTCTGCCGGAAACAGCTTGTGCTTTTCAGCGGACACTTGAACCAGGCGGGATTTGTCGGACAGCTCAAATCGATGATCTCGGAGTTTTATCAGTATGGTCTGACACCGGAACTTTTGAGAGAGACGGCACCGGAGGCGAAAAGTCCGCTTTTGCGCCAGAAACTCGAAGAATTTGCGGTCGTGTTTGAGAGCTTTCAGCAGTATATAGAGGGACATTATATCACGGCGGAGCAGGTGCTTGATGTGCTGTGCCGGATGATTCCGAAATCTCAGATCATCAAAAACAGTAAGATTGCACTCGACGGATACACCGGTTTTACACCGGTGCAGTATCGTCTGATTGAACTGCTTCTCGTCTATGCGAAGGATGTGACTGTGACCGTGACTGCGGACCCGAGCGAGGCGATTTACCGAAATATGGGAATGCAAAATCTTTTCTATATGAGTCACCAGATGGTTGTGCGCCTGTCAGAACTTGCAGAAAAGAATCAGGTCAGGAAACTGCCGGATCGCCTGTTAAATCAGGAACCGTTGCCCCGTTTTAAGAAGAGCCCCGGAATTGGCTGGCTCGAGCGTCACCTGTTTCGCTATGGAGGTGGAAATTTTCAGGGGAAACGGGATCACAGTATCGAGCTCTATCAGGCATCGGGAGTGCCGGAGGAGATTGAGCGCGTGGTTCATCAGATTGGCCGGGCAGTCAAACAGGAAGGACTTCGCTATCGTGACATTGCGGTTGTCACCGGAGATTTAGAAGGGTATGGCAGAGAGATTCAGCACCAGTTCGCGTTAAATGAGATCCCATGCTTTCTCGATGACCGAAAAACAGTGCTCGACAATAGTCTCGTCGAGCTGATCCGCTCGGCACTTGAAGCGGTGCGGAGGGATTTTTCCTATGAGAGCGTATTTCGTTTTTTGAGAACGGGTCTTGTCGTCCGTGAGTCGGAGATGACAGACCGGATGGAAAACTATGTGCTGGCGCTTGGAATCCGTGGTGGACGGCGCTTTCGGGAAACCTGGGAGCGGATATACCGCGGAGCGAAAGAGTTAAATCTGGTGGAACTCAATGCGTTTAAGGAGAAGGCACTTGCCCCGCTCTTCCATTTGCAGGAAGCGTTTCACAGGGAAGATTTGAATGTGTCCGGGATGGTGCAGGGACTTTTCGAGCTGTTGACCGAGTGTCGCGCGGAGGAGAAGATGGAAGCGTACGCCCAGTATTTCCATGAGATCGGGGAATTCCGTCTGGAGAAGGAGTACACGCAGGTCTATGGGCTTGTCAGGGAGCTTCTTGACCGCCTCTCTCAGCTTCTCGGGGAGGAGAAAGTCAGCCGTCAGGAATTTCAGGAAATCCTTGATGCCGGTTTTGCCGAGATCTCTGTTGGTGTGATTCCGGCGACAGTCGACCGTGTCGTGGTCGGTGATATTGTGAGAACGCGACTCGCACATATTAAAGTGCTGTTCTTTATCGGAGTCAATGACGGGATTGTGCCGATGCACCGGGATAGCGGAAGCCTGCTCTCAGACCGGGAGCGTGAATTTTTCGGACAGTGCCATTTGGAGCTGGCACCGACGGCGAGGGAGGACAGTTTTCGCCAGCGCTTTTACCTTTATCGGCTGATGACAAAGCCCTCTGAGCGACTTGTCGTCTCATATTCCTGCGTGGGACCGGACGGAAAAAGCCGTCGCCCGTCCTATTTGATCGGAGAACTGAAAAATATGTTCCCGGGACTCTCGGTGATTCGCGAAGAGTGGGAAACTCGCAGGGAGAAGGAGAAGATTTACTCGCTTGAAGAGGCGAGAAAACAGCTGATTTTCGGAATCGGGGAGTTTCGCGATGATGTAGAACTGTGGCGCGAGAGTTCGGTGCAGAAAGAACAATCGGCGCAAAAAGAAAAAGAAAATGGGTCAACAGAAGCATCAAAAGGCGAAGTGAATGTAGTTGCCGATCCGAAAAAACAGAAGGAAATGCAGGTGTGGAAAGAACACGCAGAATTCCTCGAGCTTTACCGGTGGTTTTTAAATTCCGGCGAGCATCAAAGTGAGGCGGAGAAGCTGGCGGATGCCTCCTGCTACATCTATGAAAAGCAGGGAATCGGTCATGCAGTTGCGCAGGCACTCTACGGCACGATTCTGAGCGGAAGCGTGACGCGACTTGAGCAGTATGCGGCGTGCGCTTACGGACATTTCCTCAAATATGGACTCGAACTTGAGGAGAGGGCAAAATTTGAGCTTGCACCGGCGGATCTTGGAAATCTGTTTCACGACTCGATCGATCTGTGTTTTGAACGTGTGAAAGATCAGGGACTTGACTGGCAGACGATCACAGAGGAGCAGAGAAAAGATCTTGTGCACAGCTGTGTGGAGAGTGTTGCGTCAGACTACGGAAATCAGATTTTGGGAAGTTCGTCGCGAAATGCCTACCTTGCAAAGCGCGTGGAGCAGATCACGCAGAGAACGGTCTGGGCGCTCCAACAGCAGATTCAGAGAGGAGATTTCGTCCCGGCGGGATTTGAGGTGTCATTCTCCTCTGCCGACAACTTAAATGCGATGAAGATCGCGCTCTCCGAAGAGGAGTCTTTGCATCTGCGCGGACGAATCGACCGCATGGATCTGTGTGAGGATGGAGATCAGGTCTATGTCAAGATCATCGATTACAAGTCGGGAAGCACCTCATTTGATCTGATGGCACTCTACTATGGACTCCAGCTTCAGCTTGTCGTCTATATGGACGCTGTGATGGAGATGACTGAGCGCCGTTATCCGGAGAAAAAGGTTGTTCCGGCAGGAATTCTCTACTACAACATTTCCGATCCGGTTGTCCAGAAGGAGGAGCATGCGGATGCAGAGATGGTAGATGCGCAGATATTGAGACAGCTGAGGATGAATGGTCTGATCAACAGTGAGCTTGAGGCGATTCATCATCTCGACCGCACGATTGAGAAGGAGTCCGACATCATTCCGGTCGTCTTAAAGAACGGGGAGGTGCAGGAGAGCAAGTCCTCGGTCGCAAATCGGGAGCGTTTTGACTCCCTTCGCACCTATGTGCATGAAAAAGTCCGCAAGATCGGTCAGGAGATTCTCGATGGAAGAATCAGTGTGGAACCGTACAAGAACGGTCAGCGATCGGCGTGTGATTACTGTCCGTACCATGCAGTCTGTGGATTTGATAAGAAGTCTGCGGGATATGAGTTTAAGAAGTGGAAAAAGATGAAGTCGGAGGAAATCTGGGAGGAAATATGTCAGACAGATCAGAGAGAGAAGAAAAAGAAATAGAGAGCGCGAGAGAGTGTGCGCGCCCGGAAGGGGCGAAAACGGCGATTAAGTGGACGAGACAGCAGAAGCAGGTGATTGAAAGCCGGGGAAAAAATCTGCTCGTGAGTGCGGCAGCGGGAAGCGGAAAGACCGCCGTCCTCGTCGAGAGAATCATCGAGCTTGTGACGGAGGGGGAGGAACCGCTCGATATTGACCGTCTTCTCGTGATGACGTTCACGAAATCGGCGGCGGCGGAGATGAGAGAGAGAATCGGCACGGCGATTGAGAAGAGGCTTGCCGAACATCCTGATGACGCTCACCTCCAGATGCAGTCTGCTCTGATCCATCACGCGCAGATCACGACGATCGACAGTTTCTGTCTGAGCGTGATTCGGGAGCATTTCAACCTTCTTGACCTTGATCCGGCATTCCGAATCGGAGATGAGGGAGAGATTCTCCTGCTTCGCCAGGATGTGATGGCAGAACTGATTGAGAATCGGTATGCGAATGGCGGGGAGGCATTTGAGCGTTTTGTCGGGATGTATGCACAGGGAAAGAGCGATGCGGGGATTGAGGATTATATCACGCAGGTGCATGCGTTTTCTCAGAGTAATCCCGATCCGAAGCGATGGCTTGATGAATGTCGGGCAGAGCTTAATCAGAATCCGAAGGATCTTGATTTGGAGTCAGAGAACCTCGATCAGGAACTCAAGAAGGCGGGAAACTATCCGAGATGGCTGGAATTTTTGCTTGTGGATATCAGACAGCAGGCGCAGGAACTTGCACTTCAGATGACGGATGCGCTTCAGATCTGCCGTTATGATGATTTTTTAGATGCCTACTCACCGATGTTTCAGTCGGATATTTTTCAGCTCAAAAAAATCGCTTCAGCTCAGAATTTTGAGGAACTCTATGAGGTGCTCAATGAAGTCGGCTGGGATCGCCTTGCAACCGTGAGGAGCAAGGAAGTTGATCCGGACTTGAAAGCCTATGTGACCGGATGCCGGGATCGGGTCAAAAAGGCAGTCACAAAAATGAAAGATCTCTGTTGCTTTTCGATGCCGTCGGAGATGTGGAGCGATATGGAGGAAACGCGGGACGGGATTTTGATGCTTCTCGACCTTGTGGAAGAGTTTGAGGAGCGGTTTCAGGCAAAGAAGCGGGAGCGCGCACTTGTGGACTTCAATGATCTCGAACATCAGGCATTAAAGGTGTTGATCCGGTTTGAGGACGATGGAAGCATGAGTTTTACGGATTCCGCGGATGAGCTGAGCGAGCAGTTTGAGGCGGTTCTCGTCGATGAGTATCAGGACAGCAATCTCGTGCAGGAAGCGCTGTTAAAAGCGGTGTCCGGGGAGCGTTTCGGTCGCCACAATGTCTTTATGGTTGGAGACGTCAAGCAGAGTATTTACCGCTTTCGCCTTGCGCGACCGGAATTGTTTCTCGAGAAATATGATTCCTATGAGCCGTATGAGAGCGGGGAGGGAAGCGATAAAAAAATCGAGCTTCACCAGAATTTCCGAAGCAGAAAGGAAGTCCTCGATGCGGTCAACGATGTGTTTTATCGCATTATGACGAGAAATCTTGGAAATATCCGCTACACAGAGGAGAGTGCACTTCATCCGGGCGCTGAGTTTGCTCCGCTTCCCAATACATTTCCGAATACACTTCCAGATAGGCTTTCCAATGCGCTCCCAAATATGTCGGCAGATGCAGATGAGGAAATGAAGTTAGATCCGATTTTCCAGATGAGAAATCCGCTGATTCCGGAACTCATGCTTGCGGATACCGGGGATGCCTCTATTGCCCAGATGGATGAGGATGTCGCCGATTACACAGCGCGTGAAATCGAGGCAAGGATGATTGTTCGGAAGATCCGGGAGATGACTGATCCGGAGACCGGTGTGATGGTCTGGGACAAGGAGACAAAGGCATACCGGAGAGCGTCGCGTCGTGACATTGTGATTCTTCTGCGAAGCACGGCGGGGTGGAGTGAGGTCTTTACTTCAGTGCTGATGAACGAGGGAATTCCGGCTTATGCGGAGTCGCGCACGGGATATTTCAACACGCTCGAGGTGGAGACCGTTTTGAGTCTGCTCTCCGTGATTGACAATCCGATGCAGGACATTCCGCTTGCCTGCGTGCTTCGTTCTCCAATGTGCGGGATGAGTGACTCAGAGCTTGCACAGATGATGGCGGGCTATCAGGGAACTGCAAAGAAAGGGCAGGATCGCGGAATTTATGCATCCCTGCGTTTCTGGCTGAATAAGGCAGAACTCATGCAAAACATGCAAAAATCAGAACAGGGACAATTGCAGGGGCAAATGCAGAAACAGTTACAGGAACAAACGCAGGGGCAGTTACGAGGGCGGTTACAGAGACAGCGGGTGGATGGACTTCCAGCCTGGGTTTCAAAACTTGAGGAATTTGCACGCCTTCTCGAAGAACTCCGTCTTAAGAGCATTTATATGCCGATTCACCAGCTGATCTATGAGATCTATGAGAAGACCGGATATGAGAGATATGTGTCCGCAATGTCGGCGGGAGCGACGCGCAGGGCAAATCTCGAGATGCTTGTGGAGAAAGCCTCCTCCTACGAGAAGACAAGTTATAAGGGACTGTTTCATTTTGTGCGCTATGTCGAAAACCTGAAAAAGTATAACACCGATTTCGGGGAAGCCTCGACGATCGGCGAGGAGGATGATACCGTTCGGATCATGAGTATCCACAAGAGTAAGGGCCTGGAATTTCCGATTGTGATTCTTGCGGGAATGGGAAAGAAGTTCAACCGTCAGGATCTGTACGGAAAGATTCTGATCGATTCGGAACTCGGAATTGCGACGGACTATGTCGACCCGGAACAACGCCTGAAAAATACAACTTTAAAGAAAAATGTTTTGAAGCGAAAGATGGAGCTTGACAGTCTCGGTGAGGAGCTTCGCATTCTCTATGTGGCGATGACGCGCGCAAAGGAGTATCTGATCATGACGGGAACAGACCGGTCGCTGGAAAAGACGAGGATGAAATATCAGAGAGTTCCGCTTGTCGACGGTCAGATTCCGTACACGATTCTTGCGTCGGCAAACTCATATCTGGACTGGATTTTGATGGCGTGCGGAGGAGAGTCAAATGAGGAGGTCCGGATTCGGATTTCACAGACCAGCATTCCGAGTCTTGTCGGAGAGGAGCTGAATCGCCAGGTTACGACGAAAAAACAGAGAACGTTTCTTGCAGAACTGGATAAAGATCGTGTCTACGATCCAGAGCGCGGTCAGATGCTTCAGGAAACGCTCGGAAAGGTCTATCCGTATGAGGCGGATGTGACACTCCACACAAAGATGTCTGTCTCTGAACTGAAAAAACAGGGACAGCTCACCGATGAGGAGGAGAGCGTGTGCATCGACAGGATTCTTGGGATGAACTGGGAAGCGTGGGAGAGACAGGACGAAGAGGATGAGGAGAGCGATCAGAGTGAGAAGAAGGAGGAGAACGGACAGAAAGATCAGAAAGAGGGAGATCATCCGGACGGTCTGAGCGCAGAAAACAGGCTCCTTGCGATGAAGCGCGGGGCGGAGCGCGGAACTGCGTATCACCGTTTCTTTCAACTGCTTGATTTTTCAAAAGTGACATGCAGAAAAGATATTGAGATTCAGAGAAGGAATCTTATGGCGGAGGGACGCTTGAGTGAGTCGGCAAACCACTATATCCGCAATATGTCCATCTGGAGATTTCTCCAGTCGGATCTTGGAAAACGGATGAGCCTCGCACAGAGCGAGGGGCGACTTCACAAGGAACAGCAGTTTGTAGTCGGAATTCCGGCCCGAAATATGGGAGCAGGGGATTCGGATGAACTCGTGATTGTGGAAGGAATCATGGATGCGTGGTTTGAGGAGAATGGAGAGCTTGTGCTGATGGATTACAAGACGGATCGTGTGGACGATGAGGGGGTTCTTCGCGAGCATTACAGCAGACAGCTCGACTACTATGCGCGCGCCTTGACACAGATGACCGGAAAGAAGATCAAGGAAAAATGGATTTACTCGCTTGCGCTTGAGCGGGAGATTCCGATGTAGCTTCATCCAGTATGAGCAGTGTAAAGTGGAAAAATTTTTCCATGACCCTTTGCACAACGCATGAACAGTAATGAAGGACAGAGAATTTGCGAGCGTCGACTTGAAAATAAGGTTTCGGAGAGGAGAAGAAGCATGACGGAGAAAAAAAAGGAAAAAGGGAGCCCGGCGGGAAGCTGTGAGAGCTGTATGAATTACGAGTACGACGAGGAATACGAGTGTTATACCTGCGAGGTTGATCTAGATGAGGATGAGATGATTTTATTCTTGCAGGATAACTTCAAGGGATGCCCGTATTACCGCCGGGGAGATGAGTATGCGATCGTCAGAAAGCAGATGTAGATATTTTTTCAAAAACATCTTATGGAAAATCGGATGAGAAAATGATAGAATATAACACGCTCTAAGATACAGGTACTTAAGATACCGGTAATCAGGTAATGGATTCAAAGTAAAATGGGAGGAAAAGAGAAGATGCAAAAGAAGACGGCCAAATCTTATGAGATTGACATGTGCAACGGTCCGATCTTCGGAAAACTGGTTTTGTTTGCAGTTCCGCTGATTTTGTCCGGTTTGCTTCAGTTGTTATTTAATGCGGCAGATATTGTCGTGGTGGGACGGTTTGCAGGCAAGGAGTCGATGGCGGCAGTTGGATCGACGACATCGTTGATCAATCTGATGGTCAATTTATTTATCGGCTTGTCAGTCGGTGCGAATGTACTTGCAGGCAGGTATTACGGCGCAAAAAAATTTGAGGATCTTCAGGAGACGGTTCACACATCCGTGATTCTTGCGATTGGTGGAGGACTTCTGCTGATCTTTGCAGGAGAGACGTTTGCCTCCCCGCTTCTGACGATGATGGGAACACCGGATGACGTAAAACCGTTGTCGGATCTCTATCTTCAGATTTATTTCCTTGGAATGCCGGGAACTCTGCTGTACAACTTCGGAAGTGCGATTTTGAGGGCAGCGGGAGACACGAGGCGCCCGCTTTATTTCCTGTTGACCGCAGGTGTGGTCAATGCGGTTCTCAATCTCATTTTCGTGATTGGATTTCAGATGGGCGTGGCAGGTGTTGCGACGGCGACGGTGATTTCTCAGTATATTTCCGCCGGACTCATTGTTCAGTGTCTGGTTCGCTCGGAAGCTCCGTATCGCCTGAGATTGCGCGAACTTCGCCTTGTTCCGGAGAAGCTGTTCTCGATCATCAAGATCGGTTTTCCGGCAGGCATGCAGGGCGCAATCTTCTCGATTTCCAACGTTTTGATCCAGTCTTCCGTGAACTCCTTCGGTTCTGTGGCAATGGCGGGAAGTACCGCCTCCGCAAATATTGAGGGCTTTGTTTACACCTCGATGAATGCGATTTATCAGACGGCGCTGAGCTTTACGAGCCAGAATTTTGGAGCGGGAAAATACAACAGAATGACGAAGATTCTTTGTTACTGTCTTGGAATTGTGGTCTTCGTCGGAATTGTGATGGGAGACGGAGCTGTTTTCTTCGGTCGTCAGCTCCTTGAAATTTATTCTTCGGATCAGGATGTCATTGGCTATGGCGTTGCGCGCCTTCGGATTATCTGTGGAACGTATTTTCTGTGCGGAATCATGGATACGATGGTCGGAGCACTCCGCGGAATCGGTTACTCCGTCATTCCGATGTTTGTCTCTCTAACGGGCGCGTGCCTGTTCCGTGTGATCTGGATCTACACGGTCTTTGCGGGACATCGGACACTTGGGACGCTTTATCTCTCATATCCGGTATCCTGGATCATTACATTCAGCGCTCATGTGATCTGCTATTTGCTGATTCGCCGGAGTATGGCAAAAAAGCGCACAGAGAGCGAGCAGAATAGACAGTGAATCACTCCACTTCCGATGCAGATCGTCAGAAGATAGAGCAGATTTGCAGGCTCAATGCCAAATTTCAGAGCGAGATCGTGGAACACAATCTGAGTCGTCGGATAGTAGGGGGAGATGTAGAACATATCTGCCTCCCCGTGTCCGGGCGCAAAGATGTTGATCAGAGTCGCAATCAGACAGCTGATCGCAAAGATTGGAAGGGTGCGCAGAAAACCGCGCCGGGAGAGATCGGATTTTCCATTTAAAAAGACCCAGATCCCGATCAGGATCAGCAGGATGTGCCAGACGTACCCGTGCAGGGTCAGTGTCCAGTGAATTCCGCGAAATCCATCCGGGACGGCGAGCGCCGCAATCCCTCCGAGCAGGTTGAAATCCTGCATAAAGGTTGCAATTGATGTCTTGAGTGTCCTGTTTTTCAAAAACGGAAAAATCAGGCACAGATACATCGGGAGACTGCACAACTGAAATGGGAAAAACCACCAGTTGTAATGCTCGTGATAGATTGCCACATACAAAAAAATCTGTTTGTAGATCTCGCAGACCGCAAGGAAGACCCCGCAGAAAAACAGAACGTGATCGGACTGCCTTTCGGAGAGTGAAGATCGAAATGAAAATGATAATGATGAAAAAGAAAAATGTTTGTCCATAATGCCATCAGTATAGCACGCCAGGAGGAGCAGGACAAGTCAGAAAATGGAATCCCACAGGGAAAGAAATACAGAAAAGAGATACAGAAAAAAAAGAGATAAAAAAGAAATTATAGAAAAAAGAGATAGAGAGATAGAGATACGGAAACGAAAGAGATACAAAAAAGAAATAGAGAAAAGAAAGGGACAAAGAAGACATGTTAAAGTGTGAGAGAACAAGCGTGATGAATCTGGAAAATGCAATGCGCGGAGCGCGCAATCCAATGAACAGCTGGGCGCGGATGGACAGTGCCTACGATGAGGATGGCAACTACGTGCTCGGTCCTAATGATCTCGATCTGGCAAGACGCTTGAGAAAGGCGGGAAGCGATCATCGCAAGTTTGTGCGCCAGATTTTTGTCTCCGTTGATGTGACAGCGCCGATGTACTGGTGGAAGGAGTATGACACCTATAAAGTGGCAACCGTCGCAAATTCGACGAGCACGATGCACAAGATCCATGCAAAACCGTTTGAACTCGATGATTTCAGCCATGATCACATGACGGAGAAGACGCTGAAATTCATGGAGACAGTGGTTGCACAGTTGGAGTCGATCCGCCTGAAATACATGCAGGAGGGAAAAAACAAGGAAGACTGGTATGACATGATTCAGCTTCTTCCGTCCAGCTACAACCAGATGCGCACCTGCACGATGAACTACGAGACGCTGATCAACATTTATTTTGCGAGACGTAATCACAAACTTCAGGAGTGGCATACATTCTGTGACTGGATTCTGTCACTGCCTTATGCGAAGGAGCTGATTGTAGCCGAGGAGGAGACGAAGAAATGAGATTGATATCAGCAGTGGATCGCCACTGGGCGATCGGAAATCAGGGAAAACTTCTCGTGAGCATTCCGCAGGATCAGAAACGATTCCGCGATCAGACGATCGGCGGTGCGATCATCATGGGAAGAAAGACGTTTGAGAGTCTGCCCGGACAACAGCCCCTCTATGGAAGAATGAATGTGATTCTGACAAACAACAAGGATTACAAGGTGAAAAATGCAGTTGTCTGTCACAGTGTCGAGGAGGCACTTGAGGCAGTCAAAGATGTTCCGGAAAATCAGGTGAGTGTGATCGGCGGGGAGAGTATTTACCGGCAGTTTCTTCCGTACTGCACCGAGGCGGATGTGACCTGGATTGATTTCACCTATTCAGCAGATACATTTTTGCCAAAACTCGAGGAGGCGGACGGATGGAAGCTCGTCTCAGAGAGCGATGAGCAGACCTATTTTGACCTCTGCTATACCTATCGCCTTTACCGGAGAGAAAAATAAAAGATCTGAGCGTATAATGAATTTTGTAAAAAATATTTTCAGAAAAAACGCAACAGTTGCTAAAATTTTAACAAAAACAGCCTCGGCTATTGTGTCAACTCGTGTTTAGTGATAAAATGATAATACTTGAGATGTAAGATGTGTCAGCAAGATACAAATAGCAGGAGGTTGAAGAATGTATAAGATATTGAAAGCAGAGAAGCTGGCGGAGAAGATTTACCTGATGGATGTGGAAGCACCGCGGGTAGCCAGATCCTGCCAGCCTGGTGAGTTCGTGATCGTGAAGATGGATGAGAAGGGTGAGAGAATCCCGCTGACCATCTGCGACTTTGACCGGGAAGCAGGCATCCTTACAATCGTATTTCAGGTTGTGGGAGCATCTACTTACAAGATGTCCAAACTTCAGGCAGGAGATTCCTTTGAGGATGTGGTCGGACCTTTAGGACAGCCGTCTGAGTTTGTGAAGGAAGATCTGGAAGAGGTAAAAGGCCGGAAGTATCTGTTCGTTGCGGGCGGTGTTGGTACGGCTCCGGTTTATCCTCAGGTAAAATGGATGCATGAGCATGGCATCGATGTGGATGTCATTGTGGGTGCAAAGAACAAAGAACTCCTGATTCTGGAAGATATGATGAAGGAAGTTGCCGGCAATCTTTACATTACAACCGATGATGGCTCTTATGTGAGAAAAGGAATGGTAACGGATGTGATCAAGGATCTGGTTGAGACACAGGGAAATCACTACGATGTCTGCGTTGCAATCGGACCGATGATCATGATGAAATTTGTATGCAAACTGACAAAGGAACTGAATATTCCGACGATCGTCAGCATGAACCCGATCATGGTAGATGGAACTGGCATGTGCGGAGCCTGCCGTCTGACTGTGGGTGATGAGGTCAAGTTCGCATGTGTAGACGGACCGGAGTTTGACGGTCATCTGGTGAACTTTGATGAGGCGATGAAGCGCCAGCAGATGTACAGAACCGAGGAGGGACGCGCTATGCTCAAAGCGCAGGAAGGCGATACCCATCACGGTGGCTGTGGAAACTGCAACTAACCAAAACGGGAACAGACAGAGTTACAGAATGGATCGGAGGACAAGTATGGACGTTTTAAAGAAAGTTCCTGTTAGAGAGCAGGATGCGAAAGTGCGAGCAACAAATTTTGAAGAGGTTTGTTACGGATATAATGTGGATGAGGCAATCGAGGAGGCTACCCGTTGCTTAAAGTGTAAGAAGCCACACTGCGTAGACGGATGCCCGGTTTCGATCAACATTCCGGGATTCATCGCAAAGGTACAGGAGGGAGACTACGAGGGAGCAGCAAATGTGATCGCAGAGTCTTCCGCACTTCCGGCAGTCTGTGGACGTGTGTGCCCGCAGGAGAGCCAGTGTGAGGGCAAGTGTGTTCGCGGTATCAAGGGTGAGCCGATCTCCATCGGTAAGCTGGAGCGTTTTGTAGCTGACTGGTCGAGAGAGCATGGCTTCGTTCCGAAGGCACCGGAGGAGAAGAATGGCATCAAGGTTGCAGTAGTCGGTTCCGGTCCGTCCGGTCTGACCTGTGCAGGTGATCTCGCAAAGCTGGGTTACGATGTGACGATCTTTGAGGCACTTCATGAGCCGGGCGGAGTACTGACTTACGGCATTCCGGAGTTCCGTCTGCCGAAGTCCACGGTTGTCCGCAGTGAGGTGGAGAACGTAAAGAAACTCGGTGTTAAGATTGAGACCGATGTCGTGATCGGAAAATCTGTGACGATCGACGATCTGATGGATGAGGAAGGCTTTGAGGCAGTCTTCATCGGTTCTGGTGCAGGACTTCCGCGTTTCATGGGAATCCCGGGTGAGAATGCAAACGGAGTCTTCTCTGCGAATGAGTACCTGACGAGAAACAACCTGATGAAGGCATTCCGCGACGATTACGATACCCCGATTGTTGCAGGAAAGAAAGTTGCCGTTGTCGGCGGTGGAAACGTAGCAATGGATGCTGCCCGTACCGCTCTGCGTCTCGGCGCTGAGGTTCATATCGTATACCGTCGTAGTGAGGCTGAGCTTCCGGCGCGAGCTGAGGAAGTTCACCACGCAAAAGAAGAGGGCATCATCTTCGATCTGCTGACGAATCCGGTTGAGATCCTGACGGATGAGAACGACTGGGTAAAGGGCATCAAAGTGATCAAGATGGAGCTTGGCGAGCCGGATGCATCCGGCAGACGTCGTCCGGTTGAGGTTCCGGGATCTGAGTATGTGATGGATGTGGACACGGTTATCATGTCACTCGGTACTTCCCCGAACCCGCTGATCTCTAATACGACAGAGGGTCTTGAGATCAACAAGCGTCGCTGTATCGTTGCTGAGCCGGAGAATGGTCAGACTTCCCGCGAGGGCGTATTTGCAGGTGGAGATGCCGTTACCGGAGCTGCTACTGTTATCCTTGCAATGGAAGCTGGAAAGCACGGTGCAAAGGGTATTCACGAGTACCTGACCAAGAAGCACCAGAATGCATAAGCAAAGCAAACGAGTATTTGCGATAAAATGCGATCATCGACTTGAAGATGGCAGCCATATAAAGCGCGGGAACACAAAGTGCAATAACATAAAGTGTGATAATACAAAATGTGGAAACGTGCGATTAAATGTGATAATCAAACGTGATAAAAAGCAGGAGCAGGATCATGGGGACATGACCTGGCTCCTGCTTTTTCTTGTTTCATAGGAAATTTACGTCCTATGAAACAAAAAATGCTCCGCAGGGGTGCAAAGCGCCAGTGGCGCTTGTTATGCACCGACCGCAGTGGAACGAAGATGCGCACTCGGCGCAGGAGTAGATGGTTGTCGAAGCAACCGCGCCTCGGCGCAAGAATGTGCGAAACGTTCCCATAAGCATTGCTTTGATTTGGAAATAGTATCGACTTTATTTTTGAAAGATTTGGGAGTCTGGAGGGATTGCGGAGAAAAAAATCACAAAGTAGACACAGTTTGGACATGTTTTTTCTGTATTTTAAAAATGATTGCAATGTATTGCTTGCAGATAAGCAAGTAATACATTGCAAGGAATAGAGACCCAAGAGATAGGCAATAAAGGAAGGCAGGAGATCCGAATGAGTATTGACAAGATGATTCTGGACAGCTATGGGGAAACGAACTCGGTAAAAAAGGTGGAGAGGGAGACCGGATACAGCTGGTGCCGGATTGTGAAGACGTTAGCGACACACGGGATTGCGACGAGTGATTTGCATCGAAGAATCCTACATTTATATCAGATGGGAGTGACACGGGAGGAGATTGCCTTCAAGACGGGACTTGCGGTGCGGACGGTGGATGCCTATCTGCCGAGAAAGCGCGATGTGGTATACGGGGAAGCGGTTACGGAGAATGCACAGAGATGTCTAAAAAGCAGACAGCGCAGGAGGCAGAGAGATACAATCTCGGCGTAAGCAGATTGTTAGAAAAATGTCAATAAGCAAAAGTGTTGAAAAATTATCATTTTTGCCTTTGTTTTTCGTCAGGGGGTATTTTAGGGAAAATGGTAAAAAACACTGGACGAAATTGTCGTTTTATGAGAAAATATGATCAAGTACGATGAGTAATAAAGAGACGGTTGTGTGGCGTCAGACTGCGGGGTCAAACAGAAGCGCAGTACCATACAGCGCGACCTTATGGCGCGTACTTTATGAGATTACATAGTTGAAAGGAGTTTTGACATGATTTATTCACAGGAAGTAGAAGAAATGTGCACCGTCGCTCAGGGCGTGCATCATGGTGCTGCTCCGATTCCGGAGGAGGCAAAATGGGTACAGTCTAAACAGGTGGGAGACATTTCCGGTCTGACACATGGTGTTGGCTGGTGCGCTCCTCAGCAGGGTGCTTGTAAGTTGACTCTTAACGTGAAAGAGGGCATTATTCAGGAGGCTCTGGTTGAGACCATCGGATGCTCCGGCATGACTCACTCCGCAGCAATGGCAGCTGAGATTCTTCCGGGACTGACTGTTCTGGAGGCTCTGAACACCGACCTTGTTTGTGATGCAATCAATACCGCTATGAGAGAGCTGTTCCTTCAGATCGCATACGGCAGAACCCAGAGTGCATTCTCTGAGGATGGTCTTCCGATCGGTGCAGGTCTTGAGGATCTTGGTAAGGGTCTTCGTTCCCAGGTTGGTACCATGTATGGCACTCTGAAGAAGGGTCCTCGTTACCTGGAGATGGCTGAGGGATATGTAACCGGCATCGCTTTGGATGCTGACGATCAGATCATCGGCTATCAGTTCGTGAACTTCGGCAAGATGACCGACTTTATTAAGAAGGGCGATGACCCGACCACCGCTTACGAGAAGGCAAAGGGTCAGTACGGCCGTATCGCAGATGCAGTTAAGATCATCGATCCGAGACAGGCGTAAACGAACGAATTTGAAGGAGGAGACAAGTCATCATGGCATTATTTGAATCATATGAGAGACGCATCAAGCAGATTGATGCAGTATTAAACAGCTATGGCATCGCTTCTATCGAGGAAGCAGAGAAGATTACCAAGGACGCAGGTCTGGACGTATACAAGCAGGTTGAGGCTATTCAGCCGATCTGTTTCGAGAACGCAAAGTGGGCTTACACCGTAGGTGCAGCAATCGCAATCAAGAAGGGTTGCCGTCGTGCAGCAGATGCAGCAGCAGCAATCGGTGAGGGTCTTCAGGCTTTCTGTATTCCGG